>NZ_DKJH01000022.1:0-59893 GCF_002454655.1 Methylophilus sp. UBA6697 | reverse complement strand
ATATGGTGTGGATTGAATAGTGCAAATTGTTTTGTCAGCAACATTCCAAGCAAACAGTTGCGGGAAAGAATGTTGCTGAACAAACACTTTTAAATAATGTGAACAGCTTTTTTGAAGGGAAGTCTGGGGCCACGTTTTTGGCTGGAGGGCACGTGAATAAAACCAATATTGAGCAGTAAAAAAGATTTGTATTTGCCGTCCGCAAAGAAGCTGCTGTCGACATCGGCTGCGTTAAATCCTGACATTGGTCCGACCGAGAGTCCCAGTGCCCTGGCGGCGATAATCAGGTAGCCCGCTTGTAACGCCGCATTGAGCGTGGCTGTGGGTGTGATCCAGTCTGGTGATTTTTCAAAAAAACTGCGTGCGTCATAGGCGGGAAACTGCTCGGTCAGTTCATGATGGAATTGGGTGTCGTAAGCCACAATCAGATTCAATGGTGCTGCTAAGGTTTTTTCACGATTGGAAGAGGCGAGGTGAGGTGCCAGTTTTGCTTTCTGTTCGCGGCTACGGATAAACAGGTATCGGGCAGGTTGTGCATTGAAGCCGGTCGGGCCCAGTTTCACCAGGTCGTATAGCTGTTGAATCAAGTCGTCGGTGACTGGAGTCTGGTTGAATTGGTGTTCGCTATGGGCGGCAGTGAATAGTTGCTTGAGTGAGGTTTCTGGTAAAGCAGACATAAATAAGGGTTCCTGTATGAGGTAGATAGATGGTGTGCTTTCGCCAGCAAATGGCATACCAGCCATTTGCGTGGATATTTGTTGCAGCAGCAACAAAACAGGTGTGCTCATGTTGCCATGACAGCAGTTGGATGTTGGTAGTGATGCTGTTGTCTCGTTTGAGGCGGGCGATCTGCTTGTTTGCAATAGTGATGAGAAATCAGGCAGATACTGGGTTGCGGTGATGGCGCCAGGCCGTATGGAGGAAGTTGGCATGTTGTTTGCCATTAAGCCTGTTATTTACATCACGACAGAGGCTGCCATGAGTCAACCCTTATCCGACCAAAGTAAGCGCATCAATTTGTGGTACACACGCTGCGGCGCAGCAACGGCTTCCGCGCTGGCGATTCGCCAGCAATGGTTGCAGCAAGAGTTCGCCGGGCCAGGCACACAGCTACATTCGCTGCGCGACTCTGAAAGCCTGGAAGTCAGAAATTCCCATTATCACCACAAGCAATCCGGCATGTTCCGCGAAGGTGGCAATATTCCGCCGATCTGGGCCAAAGGCCAGGGTCACGATACGGTGGTGGTTGGCATCACCTGGCTGGATGAGTATCAAGGCATTATTGTGCGTGAGGATAGCGATATCCATACCATCAACGACCTCAAAGGTAAGCGGCTGGCGATTCCAGACCATGCGCAAGCCGTGATTGATTTCCAGCGTGGCGCGGCACAACATGGCTTTGCCACGGCATTCGCCTTGCACGGCCTCACCCCTAAGGATGCTAAATGGGTAGATATTCCTGCACCCAGTTATGATTTGAGCGACGGCCCCAGAGCCGAGCGCAACAGCTTCCGCCATGTTGAGCTGGAGGCATTGAACGCGGGCGAGGTCGATGCCATTTTTGTGCGCTTTGCACGTGGCGTGCGTTTGGCCAACACACCTGGCTATCGTCAATTAATCAATATTAATGAACATCCTGATCCACTGGTGCGTGTCAATAATGGTACGCCAAGACCTGTGACGGTCGATCGTGCTTTTCTGCAATCGCACCCGGATATTGTAGATCGCTACCTGGCGGTGCTGTTGCGCACTGCCATCTGGGCCAAGGCGCATCCGCAAGAGGTGTTGCAACTACTGACCCCCGAGGCGCAGAGCGCCAGTGTGTCTGAAGTGATTGCCTCGCATGGGGCCAATGTACATCTTTCATTTACACCGTCGCTGAGTGAGCAATATGTCAAAGGCCTGGAAGTGCAGAAGAATTTCCTGCGTGACTGGGGCTACATTAAACACGACTTTGATATCCAGGACTGGATAGATCCGGCGCCGCTGCAACGGGCTGCGCAATTGGTCAAGCAGCAACCGGAATTTACAACCTTTGAAGCCGCGCAAGCCGCGTAAGTTATTTAAACAGGAGACTTAAACCATGAGCGAAATCGTGACAGATTCAGATTTAATCAAATATGTAGAGCAGGCCAAGGCCGATGCTTTGCATTCTTTCAATTTCTTGAAAGAAACCGGCACCTTGTCCGCGACCTGGACTTACCACATCACGCACAAAATCCCAGGCCAGGACAAATTGCTCAATATCCGCTTCCCATGGCCATGGGAGCGTTCACGTGATCCAGTCGTGAGCATTGATACTTTCTCTGAAAAGAAAGATCACATCCTGCATGAATCCCGTATCGATGCCGACACCGTGATTCATGCGCATACGCCTTACCTGGCGGCGTGGTCACTGGCGCAAATCAACTTCCCGATTTTGTATGTGGCGGCGCAGCGTTATTTGCTGGCGCGCGAGATTCCTAACCATCTTGACCGCACCCGCAGCATCCTGTCGATTATTTCCGAGCGCCTGGATAACCATCCCGAACTGGCACCACCGCCAGCCTTACTGGAGTCCAATGGCGGCGCCAATATCTGGGGCAAGGGCATTATCGGCACCTCACAGCTGGTACTGCTGGTTGAAGAGGCTGCACGCTTCCAGTCACTGGCTGAACAAGTCGGTGGCGCTAAAGAATACACGCCGGGTGCACTCGAAGTGCAATGGAAACGCACTGGCCTGGTAGAAAAAGCCAAGCAATATTCCGGACGTTTTATTGCCGATCTGCTCAAGCAAAAAGCAGCTTAATTTTATTTTTCTGTCAGTCGGGGCAAGGTCAGCTTGTCCCGACTTTTTATTGAAAGTGTTGATCATGAGTCAGAGCAAAAAAAGGCAATTGGCCCTGAATGTATTTTTGTTACGTTACGGACACCATCCGGCAGGCTGGCTGCACCCGACATGGACGGAGAACGGGCGCCCGGATTTGCAGTGGTGGATACGTGCTGCCCAGATTGCTGAGGCCGCCAAGTTTGATACTTTTTTTGTGGCTGACTTTATTGGTCGTTCGGGTGTGATAGACAAACAGTCCGTCAAGAACCCAAATAACTTTCACTTCGAGCCATTTACTTTACTGTCGGCAATTGCTTCTCAGACCAAAAATATCGGCCTGGTAGCGACAGTGAATACTAACTTTTCTGACCCATACAATGTGGCGCGCCAGTTCACCTCACTCGATCACCTGAGCGGTGGCCGCGCGGGCTGGAACGTGGTGTCGTCATTGAATCCTGTCACTGCCAAAAACTTTGGCATAGAAGCACCGATTACCCATGAGGAGCGCTATGAGCGCGCCAGTGAGTTTATCCAGTTAACCAAGGCGTTGTGGGATAGCTGGGATGACAATGCGTTTGATCACCCTAACCGCCAAAGCGGGCAGTTTTATGATCCGGCTTCGGGCCATCCGGTCAATTTTAACGGCCAGTATTTCAAGTCAGAAGGCCTGCTGGATTTCCCGCGGCCGATTCAAGGTTACCCGGTATTTGTGCAAGCAGGTAATTCTGAGACTGGTCGCGAATTTGCTGCACGCGAAGCCGAGATGACCTATAGCTCGGCCACGTCTTTAGAGGTGGCCAAGGCTTATTATGCCGATGTGAAATCACGCATGGCCAAATATGGCCGCGCTGAAGACCAGCTCAAAATTACGCCTGGCCTGAACGTCGTTGTCGCTGAAACGGATCAGGAAGCACAGGACAAATATGGTGAGTTGCAGGCATTGGTCGATTTTTCGGATTTAGAGTTTGGCGGGCAGGATTTATCCAAGTACCCACTCGATGGCCCATTGCCAGACCTCGCTTATGATCCGGGTGAGAATGGCCGTGGCCGTTTTCAGCAGCAACTCGAATTAGCTCGCCGTGAAAACCTGACGATTCGTCAACTGGTACTGAAATTCCGCGTGGCGCGTGGTCATTTGCAAGCGATCGGTTCGGCGAAAAGCGTGGCTGACACCATAGAACAATGGTTTGTGGAAAAAGGAGCAGATGGCTTTAATGTGGTCCCGCCATATTCGATCAAAGGCCTGGAGGACTTTACGCGTCTGGTGGTGCCAGAATTACAACGTCGCGGTATCTTCCGCACAGAGTATGAAGGTAAAACCTACCGTGAGAATCTGGGTTTAAACCGGCCGGAAAATGCCAATACCGCGGCACCTCAAGCACTGAAAGCGGCATCATAAGTCTATTGATATCTGGCGTCTACGCAACATGAAAATCCACATCATGGGCGCTTCAGGCAGCGGCACTACCACGCTGGGACAGGCGCTTGGCCGCACCTTATCACTCAGGCATCTGGATACCGATCACTACTACTGGCTGCCGACACATCCGCCCTATCAGGAAAAGCGGCCGCCATCGCAACGGCAAGCGTTACTCCTCACGGATCTTAACGCTGAAACAGGCGTGGTGGTGTCGGGGTCGCTGGTGGGGTGGGGACCGGAAATTGAAAATGCATTCGACCTTATCGTATTTTTATATCTGCCCGCCAGTATTCGAGTGGCGCGGTTGCATCAACGCGAAGTCGCTCGCTATGGCAAAGTCGATCCGGCTTTTTTAACGTGGGCATCACAGTATGACGAAGGTCAGGCAGAAGGTCGCAGCCTGTCGAAGCATCAGGCCTGGTTGGCTGAGCGGACAAGCCAGATATTGCTTCTTGAGCAAGACTTGACGGTGGCCGAGCGCATGGCAGCCGTCATTGCTGCCATACACCACCTATCACCTCAACCGGCTGCTTTTGGCAGCCATTTTATTTAAACAAGATCAGGACCATCATGGCAAGCACCGCCCGCCAACTTATTCTTAATGTGTTTTTTCAGCGTTTTGGCCACCACCCTGCCGGGTGGCGTCATCCTAGTTCTAAGGATGATGGCCGCCCTAATCTTGACTGGTGGCTGCGCGCCGCCAAACTGGCAGAAGATGCCAAATTTCATACCTTCTTTCTGGCTGACTTTATTGGCCGGTCGGCTGAAGTGACACCGCAGACAGGTCGCAGTGGCCTGAGCTACCAGTTTGAGCCACTCACCTTGCTGTCAGCGATTGCGGCTTCTACGCAACATATCGGCCTGGTGGCGACGGTGAATATCAATTTTTCTGACCCCTATAATATCGCCAGGGAATTTACCTCGCTGGATCACTTGAGTGGCGGTCGTGCGGGTTGGAATATTGTCTCGTCGTTTAGTGGCGCCACCGCCGCCAATTTTGGCCTGGAACAAGACCGCGCGCATGATGAGCGCTATGCCCGTGCGGCCGAGTTTGTTGGACTGACCAAAGCCTTGTGGGATAGCTGGAATGATGATGCATTTGACCATCCCGACCAGAAAACGGGCGTGTACTTTAATGCCGACAGTGCGTATCCGGTGAATTTTCAAGGTAAATATTACCGGTCTGAAGGCCTGCTGGATTTCCCGCGGCCATTACAAGGCTACCCTGTGTTCGTACAGGCAGGCAATTCAGAGACCGGGCGCGAATTTGCCGCTCAGCATGCAGAAATGACCTATTGCTCAGCGACTTCGCTCAAGGTCGCGCAGGAATACTATGCTGACGTCAAAGGGCGCATGGCCAGATATGGCCGTGACCCGGATCAACTCAAAATCTCTCCTGGCTTGTCTGTCGTCGTGGGCGAGTCTGACCAGGAGGCTCAGGATAAATTTGGCGAACTGCAAGCGGCAGTCGATTTCAGCCATATCGAATTTGGCGGCTATGACTTAAGCCAATACCCCCTGGATGAGCCTTTGCCAGACCTGCCTTACAAGCCTAGCGAAAATGGTAAGGGCAGATTCTTGCAGCAGTTAGAGCTGGCGCGTCGTGAAAATCTGACCATTCGCCAATTGGTACTCAAATTCCGCGTCGCGCGCGGCCATTTGCAGGCCATCGGTTCAGTGAAAACCGTGGCCGACCTCATCGAGCAATGGTTCGTCGAAAAAGGTGCGGACGGTTTCAACGTGGTACCGCCTTTATTGCCGCAAGGTTTTGAAGACTTCACACGACTAGTGGTTCCCGAATTGCAGCGCCGTGGCATTTTCCGCAAAGACTACAGTGCGGGCACATATCGCGACAACCTCGGCCTCAATCGACCTGCGAATCCATATCAGAAATAGCGGCTGTTTGATGCAAGTGGTTGAACTCATTATTTTTGATTGTGATGGCGTGCTAGTCGATAGTGAGTTAATTGTTAATCGGGTTTTTTTAGAGGCGCTCAATCAAGCGGGTGTGCCCATCACGCTCAATCATTTACTTGAACGGTTTGTTGGGCACTCTTTGGAGCAATGCTTAACGATGGTTCATGATCAATACGGTGTGGCATTGGGGAGTAACTTTGTTGCGGAATATAAAGTAAAACGCGATCTGGCATTGGCGCAACAGGTCAGGGCCGTTGATGGAGTTGAGGCACTGATTAATCAATTGACAATACCATTTTGTGTGGCATCAAACAGTGAAGCGCAAAAAGTACATACCATGCTCACGCTCACCGGCCTGATAGGCTACTTTGCCGGAAAGATATTGAGTGCAACTGACATGTCCAAACCCAAGCCTGCACCTGATGTGTATTTAAAAGCGGCCGCCATGTTTGGAGTGAGTCCGGCACATTGCCTGGTGATTGAGGATACCCCTACTGGAGTGAAAGCCGCGGTGGCAGCGGGCATGCCTGTGTTTGGCTATGCCGCACTTACGCCGAAACAGATTTTGCTACAGGCTGGCGCGGCGCACACTTTTTTCTCAATGACTGAAATACAGCAAACAATCAGTGATTTATTAATAAAGGAAACATCATGACGAGTACGTCACCAAAACGTTATAACAACACCGCGATTGTGCTGCACTGGTTGTTGGCACTGTTAATTATTGGCCTGTTAGTGGTCGGTTTCTTGATGCCTGACCTGCCTAAAACGCCGCTGCGCAAACTCATCTACAACTATCACAAGTCATTCGGTCTCATTGTATTTGCGCTGGTACTGTTCAGAATCTACTGGCGCCTCACGCATGCTGTGCCGGATCATGTGCCGGGCAGCCGCTGGCAAGTGCAGTTGGCACATTATGCGCATATTTTTATTTATGCGCTGATCCTGATTGTGCCAGGCGTAGGCTTGTTAGCGAGCGCATTTAATCATGGCTTTAACCTGTTTGTGTTTCATTGGGAACCGCTGTTTGCTATCGATAAAGATCTGGCACACAAGATCATGGGTTGGCATGGTGTGACCGCCTATGTGTTGGCCGGGTTGCTGAGCCTGCATGTTGCCGCGTTTGTCTGGCACCAGTTTGTGCAAAAAGATGGTTTGATCAGTCGACTCTGGTTTAGCTCTCCCCGTCACTGATTTAAATGTGTTTCCTGCAACAGCTGCCATCCGCAGCTGTTGGCAGCGCATCACACGCCCTGTTCCCCTCCTCTCGTGCTTTTGTCTTTAAAAATCCATAAGCTGATGATTTTAAATAAATAAGTTTAATTTCATTGTCGCTTGAAAAAGAAATCAACAGTTGGTACGGAAACTGCAATACCTCATCGACCAGATGTAGTCATCAACCTTGATCCCTTAGAAAATAATATGTGGCATTACCTGTTAAAACGCTTGCTGATGATGATACCCACCCTGATCGGGGTGATGACACTCACTTTTCTGGTGACCCAGTTTGTGCCCGGTGGGCCGGTCGATAGTGCCATTGCGCAAATTGATGCACAAGACGCACGCTCAGGTGCTGATGGTTCTTCCAGCACAGGTGGCTGGAGTTACAGTGGCAGGCAGGGCATCGATACGCAGCAGGTTGAACAACTCACTGCTTTGTATGGGTTTGATAAGCCTGTGCTGGAACGTTACTGGCAGATGCTGGTGAATTATGCGCACTTT
Source organism: Methylophilus sp. UBA6697 (assembly GCF_002454655.1). Taxonomy (NCBI): domain Bacteria; kingdom Pseudomonadati; phylum Pseudomonadota; class Betaproteobacteria; order Nitrosomonadales; family Methylophilaceae; genus Methylophilus; species Methylophilus sp. UBA6697. Next base: position 52,025 of record NZ_DKJH01000022.1, on the reverse strand, counting down.
GATCTGGGAGAAAGTTATTTCCGCAATCAGAGTGTCTGGGATCTGATTAAGGATAAATTAGGCGTTTCAGTGGCACTGGGCATCTGGACGTTTACACTGACCTACCTGATCGCCGTGCCATTAGGTGTCGCCAAAGCGGTCAGGGCCGGCAGCAGTTTTGACTTTATCACCAGTTTCCTGGTGCTGTTTGGGTACGCTATTCCTGGTTTTGTATTAGGTGTGCTGTTGATTGTACTGTTTGGCGGGGGGTCGTTCTGGGACGTGTTTCCGCTGCGCGGTTTAACTTCGGATAACTGGGCAGAACTCAGCCCGTTGGCCAAAACCACCGATTACTTGTGGCATATCACTTTGCCGGTGACGGCTTCCGTCGTCAGCACGTTTGCGTTCAAAACACTGCTGACGAAAAACACCTTTCTTGAAGAAATCCGCCGCCAGTATGTGCTGACGGCGCGTGCCAAGGGCTTGTCCGAGCGACAGGTGTTGTGGAAGCATGTGTTCAGAAATGCTTTACTGCCCTTGATCACTGGCTTTCCTGCTACGTTCATCATGGCTTTTTTTACCGGCAGCCTGCTGATTGAGACTTTGTTCTCACTGGATGGCCTGGGCCTGCTTTCATTTGAATCCATTAATAGCCGTGATTACCCGGTGGTACTGGGCACGCTATATCTGTTTACCTTAGTCGGATTGTTCATCAAGTTGCTGGGCGATTTTGCTTACGTATTGGTGGATCCCCGCATCAAGTTTGATCGTCAAGATTCGTAAGGCCGGAGTCATCATGAGTCAAGTTATTCCCCATCTTTCTCCTGCCCGTCGCAATTGGCAGCGCTTCAAGCGCAATCGCCTGGGATACTGGAGCCTTATTGTATTTGTCGTGCTGTATGTGCTGAGCCTGGCCGGGGAAGTAATTTCCAATGACCGGCCGCTGGTGGTGCGTTATGAGCAGCAATGGTATTTCCCTTTGCTTAATGAGTACCCAGAATCCATTTTCGGCGGCAATTTACCTATTAAGGCCGACTATCACGACCCGTTTATCAAGGCACAACTGAGCAAAGCGGGCAATTTTGCCATTTATCCGCTCAACCCTTATTACTACGACACACTCAACTATTTTTCCAAGGCCGAGCATTATCCTGGCAAGCCGGATGATGAAAACCTGCTAGGTACCGATATTGCCGGTTATGACATTCTGGCCAGACTCATTTATGGCTTCCGCGTCTCAGTCACGTTTGCGCTGGGCCTGACTGCGGTAGGTGTGGTGTTGGGTATCTTTTTTGGTGCCGTGCAAGGCTATTTTGCTGGCAAGACCGACCTGGTAATACAGCGCCTGATTGATATCTGGGGCTCCATGCCGGAGTTATACCTGCTGATTATTTTTGCCTCGATTTTTGATCACAGCTTGCTGTTGCTGTTTGGCTTGTTGTCGCTGTTTGGCTGGATCACTTTGTCTGACTATGTCCGCGCCGAGTTTTTGCGCAATCGCCAGCTTGAGTATGTGAAATCTGCCAGGGCTCTGGGCTTATCCAACACGCAGATTATCTGGCGCCATATTCTGCCTAACAGCCTGACACCGGTGATCACCTTTTTACCGTTTCGGATGAGCGCCGCCATTATGGCGCTGGCCAGCCTGGACTTTCTTGGCCTGGGCGTGACTGCACCAGCGCCCAGCCTGGGGCAGTTACTGCTACAAGGCAAGGAAAACCTCGACGCCTGGTGGATTGCACTGTCTTCTTTTAGTGTGTTGGTACTGACATTGCTGTTACTGACTTTTACCGGCGAGGCGCTGCGTAATGCGCTGGATACCCGCATTTCTGATGCCAGACAAGGTGGGACGTTGTAATGACACAGCCATTATTATCCATAGAGAATTTCTCGGCCCGTTTTGACCAGAAAACCGTGGTTGAACAGTTGAACCTGACCATACAAGGCGGCGAGCGGCTGGCCCTGGTAGGTGAGTCTGGCTCGGGTAAAACTGTGACGGCACTCTCGATTTTAAAGCTGGTCGAAGCGGCGCAATTGAGCGGCAAGATCGTGTTTAACGGCGAAAACCTGTTGCAAAAATCCGCGCGTGACATCCAGCGTGTACGTGGTGCCGATATTGCCATGATTTTCCAGGAACCGATGACGGCGCTCAATCCTTTGTTCACCATTGGCGAACAGATTGTGGAAACCATTATTGCCCATCAGGCCTTGTCACGTGCTGAAGCAACGCAGAAAACGCTGGAATTGCTCACGCGCACCGGCATCCGCCAGCCAGAAAAAAACATCAACAGTTATCCGCACCAGTTATCGGGTGGCCAGCGCCAACGCGCCATGATTGCCATGGCCTTGTCTTGCAAACCCAAGCTGCTGATTGCCGACGAGCCGACCACCGCACTGGATATGACCATCCGTGCACGCATCGTCAAATTACTGATTGAACTGCAGGAAGAAGACGTGCGTGCAAATGGCACGCAGGGGATGGCGATCCTGCTGATTACGCATGACCTCAACCTGGTGCGTAAATTTGCACACCGGGTGGCGGTGATGGAGCGTGGCCGCCTGGTGGAAACCGCCGATACGCAAACCTTGTTTGCGCAGCCGCAACATCCTTACACCATCAAGCTGATTAACAGCATCCCCGAGCGCAATGTGTTACCGGTGGCCAGTGATGCTAAAACCTTGCTGGAGGCACGCAAACTGCGCGTGGAGTATCCATTGCCCCGCAAAGGCTGGCGTGGTTTGTTGCAATCGCACAGCTTTACTGCCTTGCATGGCGCAGATGTGACGCTGCGTGAAGGTGAAACTGTAGGCATCGTTGGTGAGTCCGGCTCAGGAAAATCGACACTGGCGCAGGCCGTGCTCAACCTGATCAAGGTCAAGTCGGGCACCATCGAAGTTGATGGCGCACCGCTGTATCAACTGAGCAAGCGTTTACAGCGCGAAATGCGCGCCAGGTTGCAAGTGGTGTTCCAGGATCCGTTCGGCTCATTGTCTCCGCGGCAGACCGTCCGCCAGATCGTTGGCGAAGGGCTGGAGTTGCATTTTCCAGCGCTGACTGCCGAAGAGCGTTACACACGCATTGTGCAGGTGCTGTCCGAAGTGGGCCTCAGTGCACAGGTACTGGATTCTTACCCACATGAGTTTTCTGGCGGCCAGCGCCAGCGTATCGCGATTGCGCGCGCATTTGTGCTGTCACCCAAAGTCGTCATTCTCGATGAGCCGACTTCAGCGCTGGATGTGTCGATCCAGAAACAGGTGCTGGAATTGCTAGTGAGCCTGCAGAAAAAGTTTGGGCTGAGTTATTTGCTCATCAGCCATGACCTGACCGTGATCCAGGCACTCGCGCACCGCGTCTATGTGCTCAAGGATGGCGAAATCATTGAGTCCGGCGATACCGAGCAAATCATACACACGCCACAGCATCCTTATACACAGTCACTGGTGCAAGCCTCGCTTTAATCAAGATAAAAACAATATGCATATTCGATCCAATCATTCTTTATTGCCCTGGGCCTTGCTGATGGCGCTGTCTTTTGTGACAGGTGTCATGCTGCCTATGGATAGTGCTTTGTCTGCGCACGCCGTGGCTCAGTTTGGCGAGCCAAAATATCCAGCCGATTTCAAACATTTTGACTATGCCAATCCTGACGCCCCCAAAGGCGGCCAGATTCGTTTTGCCGTGATCAGCCAGAACAGCGGCTTTGATAAATTCAATCCATTCAGCCTTAAAGGCAAGCCAGCCCCCGGCCTGATTGAGCAGATGTTTGAAACACTGACGGTATACAGCCTGGATGAGATCAATACCCAATATGGCTTGCTGGCCGACGACATCAAGCTGGCGCCGGATTTCAGTGCCGTGACGTTTCATATCAACCCGTCTGCCAAGTTCTCCAACGGTGACCCGGTCACGGCCAAAGAGGTCAAACATTCGTTTGATACCTTGACCAATAAAGAAGGTAATCCACGCTTCAAGGCTTACTTCTCAGAGATTAAATCACTGACGGTGATTGACGCACAAACCGTGCATTTTGAATTTAAACGCAAGGGCAGGGATTTGTCGTTTGTGGCAGGCAGCCTGCCAATCTTTTCGCCCAAGTGGGGATTGAAAGCGGATGGTAGCCGTGTGCCATTTAACAAGATCGGCCTCGAAATCCCGGTGGCTTCCGGGCCTTATTTAATCGAGCGTGCCGTCAGTGGCCAGGGCGTGACGTATAGACGCAATCCCGCCTATTGGGGTAATCAGGTGCCTTCACGCGCGGGTAGTTACAACTTTGAACGCGTGATTTACCGCATTTATAAAGACACTGACACCATGGTCGCCGCGCTGCGTGCGGGGGACTTTGACTTTTTGAACGAAAACAAAATGCGTTACTGGTGCTGCCAGTATATTGGCAAGCGCTTTGATGAAGGCGAACTGGTCAAGGAGCTGGTGCCGCACCAGAATCCGGTCGCCATGAATGGCTGGATTGTGAATCTGCGCCGCGAAAAGTTCCAGGATCCGCGCGTACGGCTGGCCTTGAACTACGCCATGGACTTCGAGTTTATGAACCAGAAGATCTTTGATAACGAATTCAAGCGTGTGAATAGTTATTTTGCCTATAGCCCATTGGCGGCCAAGGGCGTGCCTAGCGCAGAGGAGTTGGCGATTCTGGAACCTTATCGCGACCAGTTACCGGCGGAAGTATTCGGCCCCATGCTGGAGCAGCCCAACACAAAGCCGCCAGGCAGTGTGCGGCAAAGCCTGACCAAGGCGCTGGAATTGTTAGGCCAGGCCGGTTGGCATAACCGCGATGGTGTGTTGCGCAACGCCAAAGGCGAACCGTTTGTGATTGAGGTGACTTTTGCTAACCGCGGGCAGACGCCTTATATGGATCCCGTGTGCTTGAATATGACCAAGCTGGGAATGATAGTCGTCAAACGGGTAGCGGATGCGGCCACCGCGCGCAGCCAGATGAGTAAGTTTGATTATGATTACACGACCATTGCATTACGCGAGGCCAGAATGCCTGGTGCTGAGCTCTGGCGTCAGTTCAACAGCAAGGATGCTGATGTCCCTGGCTCGGAAAACGTGATCGGCGTGAAGTCGCCCGTGGTAGATGCGCTGATCCAGAAGCTACTGGATGCCGATAGCCAGCATGAGCTGGAAATAGCCGCACATGCACTGGACCGCGTGCTGGTGCATAGCCATTACGTCATTCCGTGGCGCTACCTGACCAAGCATTACATGATCTATCACCAACGTTTAAAACGCCCGCAAGTGCTGCCCAAGTACTACGGTGCGCAAGAGTGGGTGCTGGCGTATTGGTGGGATGGTCAGCCCAATCATAACCATTCAAAATCTCATTAAGCGTGACTCAGATGCAATTACAAAAAAAAATCTTAATCGGGCTGGCAGGGGTGCTGTTATTTGCCGGGATCGGCAAAGGCTGGAGCGAGTTGCGTAGCAACCCGGCAGACAAAGGGGCGGCGCCTGCTGAAGCGACTGATAAAAATCCAGCTAAAAAGGGCGGTAAGCCCTTGTTCGTTTCGGTAGAGCAGGTCAAGCCGGGCACCATCCATGTGTATCACCAGGCGCTGGGCAACGTGACTTCATTTGCGACGGTGGCCGTGAAAAGCCGTGTCAATGGGCAACTGACCGCCATTCATTTCCGTGAAGGGCAGTTGGTCAAAGCTGGCGATCTGCTGGCCAGGATTGATGCCAAGCCTTTCGAGGCGCAGCTGGCGCAGATTCAGGGCCAGCAAGTGAAAGATAAAGCCCTGCTGTCGAATGCGGTGGCCGATCTGGACAGATACCAGACCTTATTGAAACAGGATTCGATTGCCGGCCAGCAGGTGGATGCGCAGGCTTCACTGGTGCAGCAATACAAAGGCGCCGTGCTGTCTGACACTGGCGCGGTGGAGAGTGCGCAGTTACAGGTAGCGTATACCAAAATCGTGTCGCCTATCAGTGGCAGGATAGGCCTCAGGCAGATTGATGGCGGCAATAATATCACCACTGCGGATACGCTGGCCGTGATCAACCAGATTTCCCCCATCGCCGTGACCTTTACCTTGCCCGAGAACATGGCGCAGGAAGTCAGCCGTTTGCTCGATCAGCGCGCCCATCACGGATTGCCGGTACTGGCGCTGGACAAAGGCAATACGCAAGTGCTGGCGCAAGGCAAGTTGCTGACACTGGATAACCAGATTGACCCTGCTACCGGCACGATTAAACTCAAGGCCGAATTTGCCAATGATAACAATGCTTTGTTCCCCAACCAGTTCGTCAATGTGCGCTTGCTGTTGAATACGTTGCCGCAGGTGAATGTGCTGCCGCCGGTTGCTATCCAGCATGGCAGCCAGGGTGATTTTGTCTATAAGGTTGACGCGCAAAATACCTTGCATGTGCAACTGGTGAAAGTCGGGCCCAGTGACGGCGATGCCGTGGCCGTGCTGAATGGCCTGAATGTGGGGGACCGCGTGGTAGTGAGTGGCCTGGATAAATTGCGTGACGGTGCCAAAGTGGTGGTGGCCGGTGGTAAAGGCAAACCTGGCGGCGGCAATGAATTTAAGCACTCTGGTGAGTTCAAACGGCCGGGTGCATTCCAGCAGTCTGGCGAATTCAAGCGCCACCAGTCATAGGCTGAGCGCGTATGAATCCCTCACGGTTATTTATTGAGCGGCCCGTGGCGACGCTGCTGTTGATGCTGGGCGTGTTACTGTCCGGCCTCATGGCATATCGCCTGTTGCCGCAGTCGGCTTTGCCGCAAGTTGATTACCCGACCATACAAGTGGTCACCATGTATCCCGGTGCCAGCCCCGATGTGATGGCCACAGCGGTCACCGCGCCACTGGAGCGGCAGTTCGGCTCCATGACCGGCCTGAGCCAGATGTTTTCTTCCAGCTCGGCGGGGAGCTCGGTGATTACCTTGCAGTTTGCCTTGCATTTAAGCCTGGATGAGGCAGAGCAGTACGTACAGGCCTCGATTAACGCTGCCGCCAATTACCTGCCTACCGATTTGCCCGCGCCGCCGGTATTCAGCAAGGTCAATCCGGCCGATACAGCGGTGCTGACCCTGGCCGTCAGTGACGAAAGCCTGGCTCTGCCGGATTTGCAAGATGTCGTAGAAACGCGTCTGGTGCAGAAAATCTCACAGGTCAGTGGGGTTGGTCTGGTGAGCGTCGGCGGCGGCAATCGCCCGGCGGTGCGTATCCGTGCCTATCCACAGGCACTAGCAGCGTATGGCATCAGTTTTGAGACCTTACGTACCGCCATCGCTGCGGCCAACTCCAATCAGGCTAAAGGCAATATAGATGGTACTTATTTGTCGATTGCCCTGGATGCCAACAGCCAGTTGAAAAAGGCCAGCGAATACCGCACGCAAATTGTCGCTATCCGCAATGGGACACCGGTGCGTTTGGGCGATGTGGCAGAAGTCACGGATGATGTCGAGAATCGCTATCTCGGTGCCTGGGTCAACCAGAAGCCGGTCATCTTGCTCAGCATACAACGGCAGCCGGGCGCGAACGTGATTGAGGTGGTCGACAGGATACAGGCGCTGCTACCAGAGTTGAAAGCGACCATTGCGTCCAATATCCAGATTGAGGTTATTTCAGACCGCACCACCAGTATACGCAACGCTATTCACGATGTGCAACTCGAGCTGATGCTGGCGATTGCACTAGTGATCATGGTGATCTTTCTGTTCCTGAAAACCCTGGCCGGCACCCTGATTCCTAGCCTGGCGGTACCGTTATCGCTACTGGGTACATTTAGCGTGATGTATTTTGCGGGCTTTAGCGTCAACAACCTGACCTTGATGGCCCTCACCATCGCCACCGGCTTTGTGGTGGATGATGCGATTGTGATGATAGAAAACATCTCGCGTCATATCGAGGAAGGTGCCAGCCCTATGCAGGCCGCCTTGCAAGGTTCGCGGGAAATCGGCTTTACCATTATCTCGCTGACCTTCTCACTGATTGCGGTGCTGATTCCATTGTTGTTTATGCAGGATATCGTCGGTCGCTTGTTCCGCGAGTTTGCCAGTACGCTGGCGATTGCCATCCTGATTTCCGGCATTGTGTCATTGACCCTGACACCGATGCTAAGTGCGCGCCTGCTAAAGCGTGCCGATGCGCGCAACACGGCCGCCTGGCAACGCTGGCTGGAGCAGCGGTTTACCGCACTCACCAACGGCTATGCGCGTTCGTTACGCTGGGTATTGGCACATCAGGCACTGGCGCTGGCGGTGACCCTGGTGACGCTGCTGCTGACCTTCTGGCTAGTGTGGTGGGTGCCCAAGGGCTTTTTCCCGATTCAGGATAATGGCTTGATCCAGGCAGCCATCGAAGCGCCACAATCATGGTCATTCCGGCAGGTATCCGAAAAGCATCACGCGATAGTCGAGCAACTATTGCAGGACGATGATGTGGACAGCATTTCTTCTGTGGTCGGTGTAGACGGTATCAATAAAACCCTAAATGAAGGCCGGCTGCTGATTAAACTCAAGTCGCTGGAACAGCGGAAAACACGCATTCAACAGGTCATAGACCGTTTGCAGCAACGCGTGCCTGAAGACCAGGGTTTTACTTTGCGCATGCAACCGGTACAGGATTTAACCGTGGAAACCCGCACCGGGCCGACCAGCTACCAGCTGACCGCCGTCAGTCTGGATGCGACGGCCTTGCAGCAGGCATTGCCAACCCTGGTGCATGCTTTGCAACAATTGCCATCCCTCAAAGAGGTGACCAGTAGCGAAAAGTCTGCGGGGTTGAAGCTGTATGTTGAGGTCAATCGTGATGCGGCCAGCCGCCTGGGCATTAGTATGTCGGCCATTGATGATGTGTTGTACAGCGCGTATGGCCAGCGCTTTGTGTCTACTATTTTTACCCAGACCAACCAGTACCGCGTCGTACTCGAGGCACATGCCAGTACCGATGTGGGCATACAGTCACTGGCACAACTATATGTGACCAATGCTGCAGGCGAAGCCGTGCCTTTGTCTACCATTGCTCAATTCAGTGAGCGTGTGGGCGATTTGCTGATTCACCGCCAGGACCAGTTTCCGGCGGCAGTGGTGTATTTCAATGTGGCGGAGGGCGTGTCTTTGGGCGAAGCCGTGTCTGCCATTGAGGCTGCGACGGCCAAACTGGAATTGCCTTCTACCGTGCAACTGGGTTTCCAGGGGGCTGCCAATGCGTTCAGGGCGGCGCTGGATAATGAATTGCTGCTGGTGGTTGCAGCGCTCATCACCATGTATATCGTGTTGGGTGTATTGTATGAAAGTTTTGTGCACCCGCTGACTATCCTCTCCACTTTACCTTCGGCCAGTGTCGGTGCCTTGCTGGCTTTATCCGTGAGTGGGCAGTCCCTGACGATCATCGCCATTATCGGCATCGTATTGCTGATCGGGATTGTGCAAAAAAACGCCATCATGATGATTGATTTTGCACTGGATGCCGAACGTGCGCATGGTAGCCCGCCCTCGCACGCCATTTACCAGGCATCGTTGTTACGCTTCCGGCCTATCCTGATGACGACGCTGGCGGCATTGTTGAGTGCCTTGCCGCTGATGTTTAGTCATGGCACCGGTGCTGAGCTGCGGCAGCCACTGGGCATTGTCATGGTCGGCGGTTTGTTGTTCAGCCAAGTACTCACTTTGTATACCACGCCAGTGATTTACCTGACGTTTGACCGTTTGGCCGACCGTTTCAGGCATCGTCATGTGCATATTGCGCAATCGGTGACTACCGCGTTGGAAAAGCCATGAGTGTGCTGACCCTCTTTATCCGGCGCCCGGTAGCGACTGCCTTGCTGACACTGGCGATTGCTTTGCCCGGCCTGCTGGCATTTAAATACCTGCCACGCGCTGCGTTGCCACAAGTCGATTATCCGACCATTAATGTGGCCGCCAACTTGCCCGGTGCCAGCCCGGAAACCATGGCGGCGACGGTGGCAACCCCCTTGGAACGCGCTTTCGGCAGGATTGCCGGCATTGAGGAGATGACCTCTACCAGCACGCAAGGCGCCACGCGGATTAATTTGCAGTTTGAGCTGGACCGCAATATTGATGGCGCAGCACGTGATGTGCAGGCTGCCATCAATGCGGCGCGGGCTTTATTGCCGCGCAATATTCCGTCCAATCCCAGCTACCGCCGCATCAATGCCTCTGCCGCGCCTATCCTGGCGATTTCGCTGACCTCGCCTACGCATACCAAAGAGCAGTTGTATGACTATGCGTTTTCTATCCTGGGCCAGAAAATCTCGCAGGTACGCGGTGTTGGCCAGGTCAGTATCAACGGTAGTGCCTTGCGTTCAGTGCGCGTGGAGGTGAATCCAAACGCGCTCAACCAATATGGCATCAGCCTGGAGCAATTGCGCACGGCGATTGCGGCTTCTAACCAGAATCGACCCAAAGGGCAGGTGCAATCAGGGGACCATGCCTGGCAGATTGAGGTCAATGACCAGGCCAAACGCGCGGTGGATTATCAGAACCTGATTGTGGCTTACCGGGGGCAATCGCCCATCCGTTTGACCGATGTGGCCGTGGTCAGGGACTCGGTGCAGGAGGTGCGTAATGCAGGCTCCGCCAATGGCAAGCCGACCGTAATGCTGGTCGTGCTAAGCCAGCCGGGCGCCAATGTGATTGAAACGGTGGATGCCATTCGCACCATGCTGCCAGCATTGAAAACACTGATTCCACAGTCTATCGACCTGGAAGTGATTATTGACCGCAGCACCACGGTGCGCAAATCCATCAGCGAAGTGCAGCACACACTGTATATCTCGATTGCGCTCGTCATCCTGGTGACCTTTGTCTTTTTGCGTAATGGTCGCGCGACACTGATTCCCAGCATTGCGATCCCGGTCTCTTTGCTGGGGACTCTGGCGGTGATTTATTTGTTGGGCTACAGCCTGAATAATTTGTCACTGATGGCGCTGATTATTTCGGCCAGCTTTGTGGTGGATGATGCCATCGTGGTAGTCGAAAACACCATACAGCATCTGGAAAAAGGCGAGTCTCCGCTAGAGGCCGCGATCAAAGGCATGCAGGAAGTGGGGTTTACCGTGCTGGCCATGAGCGTGTCGCTAGTCGCAGTGTTTGTGCCCTTGCTGTTTATGGATGGCATTCTGGGGCGCTTATTCCGTGAGTTTGCAGTGACCTTGTCGGTGGCAGTCATGATTTCATTACTGGTGTCACTGACCGCCACGCCCATGTTGTGCGCACAGTTTTTAAAAGCACCTGAGGCCAAGCCGCAAAGCCGCTGGGCAAGATATTTCTCTAACTTGGTCGATGCACCGTTTGTGTTTTACCGCTGGACGCTGGGCTGGACCTTGCGCCATGGCTGGCTCATGCTCATCCTGCTGCTGGGCGTGATTGTGCTCAATGTGCATCTGTATAAAATCGTGCCCAAAGGCTTCTTTCCGCAACAGGATACGGGCCGTTTGCAGGGCTCTTTCCAGGGCGATCAAAGTCTGTCTTTTGCCGAAATCCGCAAGCGCATAGACCGCCTGATGAAGATTGTCAGCGAAGACCCTGATATCAAAACTCATTATGAATATACCGGCGGTGCGGGTGGCGGCCAAACCAATACCGGCACCATGTTTGCCAGCCTGCGGCCCTTGCCTGAACGTGAAACAACGGCGGCAGATGTGGTTGCACGCCTGCGGCCAAAACTCATGAAAGTGCCTGGCGTGTCACTCATGCTGACCTCGCAACAGGAGCTCAGCATAGGTGCGCGGCAGGGTGGGGCACAATTTCAATATACCTTGCTGGCAGACGACCTGCCTACGCTGGAAAAAATCACGCCCAAATTGCGCGGGCTGATGAATCGCCTGCCAGAACTCACCGACGTCAATACGGACTTTCAGACGCAGGGCTTGCAATTGCAATTGCAAGTAGACCGTAACGCCGCTGCGCAACTGGGGATCACCGCCGCACAGCTGGATGCGACCCTGAACAACGCCTTTAGTCAGCGGTTGATTTCGACGATTTATGAACCACTGAACCAATATTACGTGGTGCTGACCTTGTCGCCCGAATTCACCAAAGGGCCGCAAGCGCTGGAGCAACTCTATCTTAATGGTCTGAATAATACGCGGGTGCCCCTGTCGGCCCTGAGTCGCTGGCAGCTCAAGAGTACGCCGTTAGCGGTGAACCATCAGGGGCAGTTTGTGGCGGCCACCATCTCGTTTAACGTGGCAGAAGGATATTCGCTGGAGCAGGCGACCAGCGCTATTGAGGCGGCGTTTGAACGCTCTGGTGCGCCAGACAATGTCAATGCGACCTTCTCCGGCGCGGCAAAAATGTTCAAAGCTTCACTGGCCAGCCAGCCATGGTTGATACTGACTGGCTTGCTCACGGTGTATATCGTGTTGGGCATCCTGTATGAAAGTTTTATCCATCCGCTGACTATTTTGTCTACCTTGCCCTCGGCTGGTATTGGCGCTTTGCTGGCGCTAATCGTGTTCGACAGTGAGTTTTCCATCATCGCCCTGATCGGCGTCATTCTGCTCACCGGCATCGTGATGAAAAATGCCATCATGCTGATTGATTGTGCCCTGCAACTGGAGCGGCAGGGCTATGCGCCCTATGACTCTATCAAAGAAGCGTGTTTGCTCAGGTTCCGCCCGATCTTGATGACCACGCTGGCTGCCATGCTGGGCGCATTGCCATTGGCATTAGGCTCCGGTGATGGTGCGGAAATCCGCCAGCCATTGGGCATTTCGGTCGTGGGTGGGCTGGTGTTCAGTCAACTGCTTACCTTGTACACCACGCCAGCGGTGTACCTGGCGCTAGACCGCATGCGGCACGCCTTTATGCGCCGCTTTCAACATAACCCTACTTTGCATTTAAAACAGGCTTGATATGTCTCGTCAATTTCAACATGCCGGATTGATTCCATTATTACTGCTCTCGGCTTGCTCGCTCTGGCCGCAGTATGAGCGGCCAGTGGTTGCCGTGCCGGAAGCTTTCAAACAGGCTAATGCCGTCAATGGCTGGAAAGTCAGCCAACCGGGCGACACGGCATTGCGTACCGCCTGGTGGGAAAGTTATGAGGATGCACAGCTGAATACGCTGGTGACGCAGGCACTGGCAGCGAACCAGAACTTGTTATTGGCAGAAGCGAATTATCGCCGTGCTTCAGCCTTATCGTCAGCCAATCGGGCGCCACTCTGGCCGACCATCACCGCCAACGGTTCTGCCTCGCGCGCCAAACGTAGTACCAATGCTATCCGTGTTGGTAGCAGCCCGATTCTGGAAACCTATAACCTGGGACTTAACGCCAGCTGGGAGCCAGACCTCTGGGGGCGCATCAGGAAACAGATCGAATCCGGTGATGCTTCATTGCAGGCCGCTAATGCGGATGTTGAAGTCGCGAAACTTTCTATTGTCGCCAATCTACTGCAGGCCTACTTTCAGCTCAGGGTACTGGATACACAGTTAGTGTTATTGGACGACACACTGAAAGCACTGGAACGCTCACGGCAATTGACGCTGAACCGCTACCGCGCGGGCGTGGCGACTAAAACGGATGTGAATCAGGCTGATGCCTTGCACAAGAACACGCAGGTGACCGCCACAGATACCCGCTTGCAGCGCGCACAAACCGAGCACGCAATTGCCTTGCTGCTGGGTAAATCACCGGCAGAAGTGACCATTGCCGCCAATCCTTATCAGATGCAGGCGCCGCTGGCCCTGCCTGCGATCCCTGCCAGTTTGCCTGCGGCCTTGCTAGAGCGGCGCCCGGATATTGCCGCGGCCGAACACCGTGTTGCCGCTGCCAATGCCGATATTGGCGTGGCAAAAACAGCCTATTTTCCCAGCCTGAACCTGACCGCTGGCCTCGGCTACCAGAGCAATACCCTCAGCAACCTGATTTCTTCGCCTAGCCGGGTCTGGTCTATCGGGCCACTGGTTGCGCTTAATGTGTTTGATGGTGGCTTGCGCAAGGCACAAACGCAGTCAGCCATTGCCAGTTATGACGCCACGGTTGCCCAATACCGGCAAACGGTGTTGGGTGCTTTTCAAGAGGTAGAGGACCAGTTGGTGGCGATCAGCCTGCTCACTGAAGAAGCCGAGTTTCAGCAAGCGGCCGTGAAAGCGGCGAGCGATGCGTTACAGGAGTCAACCAACCGTTACAAAGCGGGCACGCTGGATTATCTCAATGTCATCACCTGGCAAACCAATACCTTAAATAATCAACGTAATCAAATCGCCATCCACGGTCGCCGTTTGCAGGCCAGTGTGGCACTGGTCAGCGCGATTGGCGGTGGCTGGAACGCTAATCATTCGGCTGAGACCATAACCCCATCCAAAGGAGAATCACATGACACAACTCGCTAGCAGAAATGCACAACACAGCATAGAGCCCATCTTTATTGACCGCTGGTCACCACGCGCCTACACCGGCGAAACGATTGATGACGCCACTTTGCTCAGCCTGTTTGAAGCCGCGCGCTGGGCCCCTTCGGCCAATAACTCGCAACCCTGGCGCTTTATCTATGCTAAAAATGGCTCTGCACACTGGGACGATTTGTTTGCATTGCTCAACGAGAACAACCAGCGCTGGGTCAATCGCGCCGCTGTGCTGATTGCACTGGTTTCCAAAAAGACACATGTGCGCCCGGGCGAGACGGCAGCATCGCCATTAAAAAACCATTCTTTAGACGCAGGTGCGGCATGGGCCAGCCTGGCTTTCCAGGCCTATCAACTGGGCTGGCGCACACGGGCGATTGGTGGCTTTAACCGTGACGCTGCGCCAGAAGTATTAGGCGTGCCAGAAGGTTACCAGGTAGAAATCCTGATTGCCGTGGGTAAGCAAGCAGACAAGTCTGTGTTGCCAGAAGACTTTCATGAGCGCGAGCAGCCTACACCTAGAAAACCGGTTGAAAAATTCGTTGCTGAAGGCAAGTTTAGCTTTGCAGAATAATTCTGCTGCCCGGTGAGTTATTGTGTCTTCATTCTGCGAATACTTTATGCATCAAGCCTTGCGGGAAGCTCGTAAGGCCTTGCCCGCGTGTCATCCTAATCCGCCAGTGGGTTGCGTGCTGGTAAATGGAGGAAGAGTGATCGCAACTGGCTATACGCAACCGCCTGGGCGACATCACGCTGAAGCGATGGCCTTGGCTAACGTACAAGGTGACCTGTCCGAAGTCACGGCATACGTCACGCTGGAACCGTGTTCCTTTCACGGCAGAACCCCCTCCTGCGCGAAAGCGCTAGCTGCGAGCGGCATTAAACGTGTAGTCATCGCCACGCTTGATCCTGATACGCGTAATGCTGGTGCTGGTGTCGAAATCTTACAGGCAGCAGGGATTGAGGTCGTGGTCGGTGTGCTTGAGCGCAAAGTGCTAAATGAAATTGGCGCATACCTGGCTGTGCCATACCGGGCTGGCAGTAAGTGAATATTCGGCATTTAACGCGTCAAGATTTGCCCGCGCTGTTTGCGTTATACGAATATCTGCATGCTACGGACTCACCTTTGCCAACGCCACAAGATGTCAGTGCTGTTTGGGATGTCGTTGAGAAAAATGATGGCATTCGCTACTTTGGTGTGTTTATAGACAATATGTTGGTATCAAGTTGCACCATTACCGTGATTCCCAACCTCACGCGAAGCTGCCGTCCTTATGGCGTGATCGAAAATGTGGTGACGCATGCCTTGCATCGAAAGCATGGTTACGGCACAGCGGTTCTTCAATCAGCACTCACGCATGCGTGGTCATTAGGCTGTTACAAAGTCATGTTGCTAACGGGGCGTAAGGATGAGGCAGTTTTCCGTTTTTACCAATCTGCCGGATTCGATTCACAGAGCAAGCAGGCATTTCTTGCCAAGCCTGATCATTAATCAATATATGTGAAGGGATGACTATGGAGTTACGTCATATCACTGAAAACGACCTCGATGCGACCTATGTGTTGTTAGCAGAAAATGGCTGGACCCATCGCCTGGGTTCGGTGGCGGAGTTTCGCACGCTGGTCGCGGCCTCACAAATTGCGACGGTTGCGACTGTGAATGATGAGATAGTCGGCTTTATTCGCGCCCTGACGGATAGACAATCCAATGGCTATTTGTCCATGCTGGTTGTGTCTGAAAAATACCGCCGACAAGGCATCGGTCGCGCATTGGTGGAAAGTGTTGTGGGCAGTCATTTACAGGTGACATGGATACTGCGCGCTGGGCGCGAGGGGGCGGTAACATTTTTTGCCAAGCTGGGTTTTGAGTTTTCTACGATAGCCATGGAACGTCGTCGTTTGTAACGAGCGGCTAGCTTATTTCGCTATTGCAAATGGTGGGAGTGTTATTTGATCTTGACGGTACCTTGCACGATCGCATTGAGGGTGTACGTGCATTCGCTAAAGATCAATTCTCCCGCCTGGGGATAGATATCAGGCAATTGGATCATTATGTAGCACGTTTTCTAGCGCTTGATGCGAATGGCAAAGTATGGAAAGACGAGGTTTATGCTCAACTCGTTGAGGAGTTTCAACTGAAAACAGGCCATGTAGTGGATACGTTAGTGACCGAGTATCTGATGCTTTACCCTCGTTTTGCTATTGAGGTGAAAGATGCAACATTTGTTTTGCAGACGTTAAAAGCGTGTGAAGTTGCTATCGGTATTGTCACGAATGGCCGCAGTGATTTGCAGCAGGCGGTGATCAAGTCATTGGGTTTTGGCGCATTTGTCAAAACTATCGTGATTTCTGAAGAAGTCGGATTCCGCAAGCCGCAGCATCAGATCTTTGAGATCGCTCTTGAGCAATTGGGTACTCAAGCTTCTGAAACTACTTTTGTCGGTGATGACCTGTATGCTGATGTAGGCGGCGCGTTAATGGCGGGTCTTTATCCCATCGCTATGCATTGTCGTGAGGCGCCAGATGGCGTGATTTGTGTGAATACTATGAGGGATGTTTTACATGCAATCTGTACAAGGTATGGCTTGCCGGAAAGGGAAGGATGAAATTTGTTTGTATTGAGTTCTCCTGGCGTGCTGCTTTTGTTGGCATATATATGACCCCTGAGCGGGATCGGCTTTGGGTGGCGATTGTGCCTTTCTTTCCGCTTTATTTTAAAAGGCATTAATGGATGCGCTTTATTGAACATTTAAATGCGTCGCAAAAACGTAGTCATTCGTTGTTGTGTGTTGGCTTGGACCCTGATTTGCAGCGCTTTCCGGCACGTTTTGGCCGCAATGACATCTTTGCGTTTAATCGGGCCGTGATTGATGCAACGCACGATGTGGTCTGTGCATACAAGCCACAGGTGGCATATTTCTCCGCCTTGGGCGCAGAGCGTGCGCTTGAAGAAACCATAGATTATATCCATACATCTTACCCGCATATCCCCGTGATTCTGGATGCCAAGCGCGGGGATATAGGCAGTACGTCTGCCCAGTATGCCAAAGAAGCCTTTGAGCGTTATCAGGCCGATGCGGTGACGATTAATCCATACATGGGGTTTGATAGTGCGGCGCCTTTTCTGGCTTATGCGGATAAAGGTGTGATTTTCTTGTGCCGGACATCTAACGCGGGGGCCGGTGATTTTCAGGATTTGCTGGTTGACGGTGAGCCTTTATACCTGCGCGTGGCCAGAAAAATTGCTGATGAGTGGAATCAGGCAAATAACTGTTTGCTGGTGGTAGGTGCAACCTGGCCGGAGCAGATGGCCAGGTTACGCACGGTTGTCGGCGATATACCCTTCCTGGTGCCTGGTATTGGCGAGCAAGGCGGTGATTTGCCCAAAATTCTGCATGCTGGTCAGACGGCTGGTGGACATGGCCTTATCCTGAGTGCGTCCAGAGCGATTCTCTACGCCAGTCAGCACGCTGACTTTGCCGAGCAAGCCAGGGCCTCGGCGCTGCGTTACCTTGAGTTGATCAGGCGTGCACAATCTTCTGCAGGCATTTTGTAGTTGTAATAACAACACTTAAAGTAGGGGAAATGTTTGCATGGCAACAATGCTGTTGGATTTGCGGCTTTTCCTGCTGGTGTGTCTACATTTGTTGAATGTTTAATTGTTTTTAATATTCATATAGATAGCACTATTTATCACTTCCAAGCTAACCCGTAAAACAGTTGGCACGGAACATGCCAATACATCTTCGTAAGTGCATATTTGCAACGGGCAGGCACAAGCTGCTTGCACAACGAAGGAGAAACATTTTGGCTAATCAATTTTATTGGCAATTACCCACTTCAGGCGATGCGCGCTATGGCAATGCGACCAGGCAGCGCCGCGGCGAAGCCTCTGATCCCAACTATCCTGTATTCGGTAACGGCGTGACTGACCCGCGTCGCAATGCGTTCAGTTATTTCGATTACATCCACCAGGTCACCAAAGCGGCTGACCTTTCCGGTTTTAATGGCATTTTTATTCCAGATAATCCGGATGGCGAAGAGCCGTGGATTGTTGCGGGCTACGTCGCACGCAGCACGCAGCGTTTGAAATTGCTGACCCAGTTTGATGCTTCACGCGGTTCTGCCGTCTATGCGGCCAAAAATGCGGTCAGTTTCCAGCGCTATACCGGTGGCCGGTTTGCCTGGCATATCACTGAAGGCAGCCAGGACGAGCGCATCCGCAAGCAATTGGGTGACTTTGTCCCCAAACAGGATATTTTGGCGCGCATTGATGAATTCATCACCGTGGCAAAAGGCGTGTTAACGACCTTCCCGTTTAATTTTGTCGGACGCTTTTTTGAAGTGCAGGATGGCGGTTTTCAAGGACCTTTGTCTGAGCGTCAAGTGCCAAGCATTTATTTGGGTGGCAACAGCACAGAACAGCTTGAGCTATCCGCAAAGCATGCAGATGTGCATGTGCTGGATGCAGTGGAACATGATGCCATTGCGCAGCAAATTGCCGCGTATCGCCAGATTGCACAAGGCCGGGCAGTCGACTTTGCCTTGCGCATAGATGTGCTGGCCCGTGAAACGCGTGAAGAAGCGCTGGAGGATGCCAAACGTTTCCTGAATCAAACCGAGGCTGCTATCCCCGCCGATGACTCCCCATTGTTGTGGCCAGGCTTCTCTGAGCAACATACGGGCGCCAAAGCTTCACTGATTGGTAGCTATGACGAAGTAGCGACTGCCTTGGCGGCTTACGCACATTTGGGCGTGACGCAATTTGTACTGGCCGCGGTGCCGCATTTTGAAGAGGCTTATCGCGTAGGCACGCATGTGTTGCCGCTGGTCCGCCAGTTAACTAATCCTGCGCAAAAGCAAGCCGCTTAGGACTTATAAGGAGAAAATAATGAGCATAGATGTTTTTTGGAGAATTCCAACCCACGGCGAGCCAGGGTCACACCGGGCACGTGATCCTTTCCGTGGTGACTGGTTTCCTGGCAATGACAACAAGACCTTGAGTGGCCTGGGTGGCGGAGGCGACGATGGCTTCACCTATATCGACTACCTGGCAGAAATTGCACGTGCCGCTGAAATTTCCGGCTTCCAGGGCGGTTTGATTCCCTCTTTCCCGAATACGGATGAGCCTTGGGTGATTTCTGCATTCCTGGCCCGCGAGACGAAAAATTTCCGCTTCATGATCCCGTTCCAGCCTGGGTTTCTTAACCCGGTGGTGGCTGCGCGCATGACTGCCAGCCTGCAACGTGCAACCGGGGGCCGCGCCTTATATAACATTATTACCGGTGGTGGCGGTCCTTCACAATTGTGGTGGGGAGACCCGGTCAAGCATGATGACCGTTATGGCCGTACCACTGAGTTCCTGGATGTGCTTAAAGGCATCTGGGCAGGTGGCCCGTTCTCCTATAATGGCCAGTTCTACCAGGTTGAAGATGCAGGCCTGCCAGATCCGCTGTCCAAAGAAGAGTACCCGGAAATATACTTCTCCGGCTCTTCTGACGCCGCGTTGGCTTCGGCTTCCAAGCATGCGGATTACTACCTGTCATGGCTGGAGCCTTTTGACTTGATCAAAGACAAATTTGCGCGGGTGAAAGAGCGCACCGATCACCTCGGACGCAAGATCAAGTGCTCCATTCGTGTCGATATCGTCGCGCGTCCAACCGAGGAAGAAGCGTGGCGTGAAGTCAGCCGTGGCTTTGAGAATATTCCGAAAGAGATACTGGATCGTTACAAAGCACAAAACGCCGGGGATTCCGTGGGTGCCAGCCGCCAGCGTGGCCTGAGACCGCAAACCATTAACAGCTACAAAGACTTTATCCTGTCGCCCAATATCTGGACGGGATTCAGCTTGCTGCGCGGTGGCCAGACCTTGGGGATTGTCGGTAGCTATGAGAATGTCGCCGCCAGACTGGATGAGTTGGTGCAACTGGGTACGGATGCCTTTATCCTGGCCAGTACGCCGCATCTGGAAGAAGCGTATCGTGTCGGTGAAGAAGTGTTGCCGCTGGTACGTGGTAAATCAGGCGCGAGTAATTTGCGCGCAGTGGCTTAAGTTAACAAGCTGGCAAACAAAGCCCTCATGCACAGCTTGCATGAGGGCTTTTTGGTATGAGTGAATAGTGAGAAAGTGTATATGGCATGACTGCCAAACTGATTGTAGATGCTAATTACAGGTTTATTGCGGCTTACCAGGAGGTCAATGCCAGAATTGCGCAACGTCAGCAAGCGCTGGCGTTGTATGTCACGCTCACAGTCAGTTTGCTTGCCGCCCTCGTAGCACTGAAACCAGGCGAGGGGGCCAGCCAACTGCCCGTTGAGTGGCTGGTACTTGGTTTCCCTGTCTCGTCGACATGTCTCGCATTTTTGAACTACAAGGCTGAGCGGGCGATCACTAATTTGAGGGCATTTTTGTCTGAGCTTGAGCGACTGCAAAACGCACATGTTGAATTGCCCAGCTATAACACGGATCCAAAATGGGCGATGGGTGCGAATAAGGCCAGACGGTTTCATGATTACGCTGCGGCAGTATTAGTGGTTGGCGGCAATACGATTGGCCTGGGCGCTGTGTTAAAAATTTATCCTGAACACATGGCAGAACACCATGTTGTGGTTTGGCTTTCTGTAGCGATTGCCATCGGTTCACTGCTGGCGTTGTTATTGATTCCACGCTGGCGTTACAGGCCCGGTTGAATCTAAAGGAATGCATGAGCATTGACACAATACAGGCCTATTACTCAGCGAGAGCACGCGAATATGATCGTGTTTATTTAAAACCGGAGCGCCAGACAGACCTGAGAAATATTGAGCACTGGTTGCCATCGGTGTTTAAGGGCCATTATCTGCTTGAAGTTGCTTGTGGCACGGGCTATTGGACGCAGTTCTTGGCACCGGTTGTTCAAGCATTACTTGCTATTGATGCATCGCCTGAGACACTCGCGATTGCTAATGAGCGCGTTCAGATATCACATGTACAGTTTGTGATTGGGGATGCCTATCATCCCCCAGTGCGTGAAGACGATTTTTCTGCCGCCTTTGCTGGATTCTGGCTTTCTCATGTACCACGTGAACGGCTTGGTTTCTTTCTCCATCAACTCCATGCCTCCCTAAAACAGGGGGCACGTGTCGTGCTTCTGGACAATCGATATGTTGAGGCTAGTAGCACGCCGATTAGCGAACCAGACGCTTCAGGCAATACTTATCAGGTACGTCGTTTGGAGGATGGTTCCACACATCGCATACTGAAGAATTTTTTTACCGAGCAGGAGCTGCGAGGCGCGGTGAGTGCTTCGGCTAGCCAGGTTCGCTTTCATGCATGGCAACACTTTTGGGCACTTGAATATGTGCTGGCTTAGTATTCGAGCTTTTTGACTATTTCACCTGACAGGCCATGTAGCATTAAAAATGACATATGAGATTAAACCTATAAGCGAGCATGACATTGATGGTTTTGCCGCTGCTGTAGATAGTGTTGCCAGAGAGCTTAAATACCTGTCTTTCACAGAAGGACCGCCGCATGAGATGACCGTTAATTTCGTGAGGAAAAATATTGCCGGACATTGGCCGCATTTTATTGCACTTTACAACCAGCAAGTCGTGGGTTGGTGTGATATTGCCTCACTTGATCGGCCGGTGTATGCACATGCAGGCGTGCTCGGGATAGGCGTTGTGCGCAGACATCGGCAACAGGGAATTGGCAAACGTTTAATGCAAGCTGCGCTGGAAGCTGCATGCGCGTCCGGTTTAACCAGGATTACATTAACAGTAAGAGAGCATAACGATGTTGCCATTAAACTCTATGAACAATTTGGCTTCTTAAAAGAAGGACTTCACATCAATGCTGTGAAAGTTAATGAACACTATGAAAACTATATTTCAATGGCCTTGTTGCTCTAAACATATTTAAATTGCTAGGAGATGTATCAAATGTCTAATCCTCCCAAACACACTGCAAGTGACTTTCACCCGGAAGCATTAAGGTTGTTTGATCAATTTGTACACGGTGACATAGACCGGCGTACATTTATCTCTAAAGCTGGCAGATTTGCCGGTGCGTTTACGGCCGTCGGCTTGCTGGAGACTTTGACCCCAAAGTTTGCCTATGCCCAGCGCATTGCGGGTAATGATGGTCGTATCCAGGCGCAGTATGTCGAAGTCGAGTCGCCCAAGGGCTATGGCAAAGTCAGAGGCTATCTGGTCAAGCCGGTCAACATCACTGGTAAATTGCCAGCTGTCCTGGTGATTCATGAGAATCGTGGGCTGAATCCGCATATCGAAGATATTGCCCGCCGCGTGGCGCTGGAGAACTTTATTGCTTTTGCGCCTGATGCGTTAACGCCGCTGGGCGGGTATCCGGGGGATGAGGATGCTGCGCGTGAGCTGTTTAAAAAGCTGGATCAGCCTAAAACCCAAGAGGACTTTGTGGCGGCATTTCACTGGCTGGCACAATTGCCTGAGAGCAATGGGCGAGTGGGGGCGATTGGTTTTTGCTATGGCGGCAGCCTGAGCAATCTTTTGGCGACGCGATTACCAACATTGGCCGCAGCCGTGCCTTTTTACGGTAGCGCGCCGCCATTGGAGGCCGTGCCTGCTATCAAGTCACCATTGCTGATTCATTTTGCCGAGCAGGATGAGCGTGTTAATGCCAGCTGGCCGCCTTATGAACAGGCGCTGAAATCTGCGGGTAAAGCATATCAGGCCTATCAATATGCGGGCACCCAGCATGGGTTTAATAATGATACGACACCACGTTATGATGAGGCCGCCGCTACGCTGGCCTGGCAACGCAGCATAGACTTTTTTAACCAGCACTTGAGAACATCAGCATAAAAAAGCCAACCCTGATAAGCGGCTGGCGGGAAAGTAATAAAAGTGGGCAAATGCCCACTTTTTTGTGTATATGGTTAGCTTCTGCCTAAAAAATCCTGTTTACCAACATCCACACCGATATGGCGCAAAATGGCGTAGGCAGTGGTCAGGTGGAAGTAAAAGTTGGGCAAAATGTTATTCAGCAGATGTGGCTGGCCTTGTACGACGCGAACTTCGGTGCCACGCGGGATAGAGATTTCCCTGGTTTCCTGGCCATCAATCTGGCTGGCTTCCAGTCCGGACAAGAAATCGATGGATGCTTTGATCAAGGCTTGATACTCGGCAAAGGTGGTCAGTGGCAGGTCAAATTTGGGGGGTGGCAGGCCAGCCAGTCTGGCGGAGTAACTAGTGGCATGATCCGCTACGCGTTGCAATTGGCGGCCAAAGGTAAACATATTGGGATAGAGGCGGGTTTCTAGCAGCACGCTTTGTTCTATCTTTTTTTCTGTGGCAAACGCAGCGGCTTTGTCCAGAATATGGGACAGGTTGCCGAGAAACTTAATAAAGGTCGGGACGGATAATTGATATAAAGAAGTGCTCATTTTTAATCACCATAAAGTGGGGTTGAAGTTAGGCTCAGGCGACGGCCAGATGCCCTTTGGATTGCAGTGAAAATAGTCGTGCATACAGCCCTTGCACGGCGAGTAGCTCGGCGTGATGGCCTCTTTCGATAATATGGCCGTGTTGCAATACCAGGATCATGTCTGCATTCATGACCGTGCTCAGACGGTGCGCGATGATGATGGAACTGCGGCCTGACACCAACTGCTCCAGGCCTTGCTGCACCAGGTGTTCTGATTCAGAATCCAGTGCGCTGGTGGCTTCGTCCAGAATAATCAGCTGCGGGTTTTTAAGAATGGCGCGGGCAATCGCCACGCGTTGTTTTTCGCCACCAGACAATTTGATCCCACGCTCACCGACCCGTGTTTCATACTGGTCATCCAGATGCCGGATAAATTCGTCAGCATGTGCTGCAACCGCCGCGGCAATCACGTCCTGGTTGGTCGCGCCCGGTCTGGCAAAGGCAATGTTCTCACCTATGCTGTCATTAAACAGGGCGACGTCTTGCAACACCACGCCCATCACGGCACGGATGCTGCGTTGCTGGTAATCCCTGAGGTCTATGCCGTTAATGAGGATACGGCCTTCGGTCGGGTCATAAAAGCGCATCAGCAGTTTGACGATGGTGGTTTTGCCACTGCCGCTGGTGCCGACCAGGGCCAGTGTCTGGCCCGCATTGAGATGAAACGACACTTGATCTAAAGCACTGGTTTCTTTGCCAGGGTAACGGAAAGTGACCTGCTCAAAAGTGATGGTTTCCAGTTGTTCCAGCACGATGGCATCAGGTTTGTCTCTGTGTTCTGCTTCTACATCCAGCAGTTCCACCAACCGCTCGGCACTGCTCTCGATTTCACTGGCCTGGTTTACCTGTCTGGCAATCGGGCCGATGGTGCTGATCAGGCTTTGGCTCAAGGTCAGTACCAGCAGGATGTCTCCCGTGGTATATGCACCTTTGAGCGCACCGTTGACAGTGAGGGCTACTGCGGCAAACACGCCAAACGTGTTCACCACATTGAGGCCTTGTTCTGATTTCCATTGGGTTTTATGCAGGTTGTCGCGCACCACGCGCCATTCGGCCTGGGTGGTGTCATAGCGTTGTTTCACTGCCGGTTCGCCGCCAAAGCTGCGTACGGTGGCAATGTTGCCAACCATTTCTGCCAGCAATCCGGTCATACGGCCTGCCAGGGCTTGCCAGCCCCGGCGATACTGGTGTGTCCAGCCTACGGTGCGGTAAGACACCCAGAAGTTGATGGCCAGCACCCCGGCCATGATCAGGCCAATGACGGGGGCCTTGACCAGCAGCACGGTGATGATAAACAGCATTTGCAGGATGCCAGAGAGGGTGCCTTCAGTGAGCGAAGACAGCCACATGGTGATGCTGGTAATGGTGCCAAAGCGATCCATGATTTCGCCGACACGGGTTTTTTCAAAGTAATCAATCGACTTTTGCGTCATGTTATCGAACACGCGCTGGCGGAAGGTGCTCACGGTATCCAGCCACAAATCATCGGCCTGCTTGTTCTGGATCGCGCCGAATATCACCACCCCCAGGCGCAAGGCAAAAAATATCCCGAGTAATACGGTCACACTCCAGGTGGCTTGTTGCTGGGTAATGGTGCCTGACAGCAGGTGTGCAATAACATCAACAATCATCTTGTACAAATACGGGGTGGCGGTATTGATAAATCCCAATGCGGTACCGACCAGGATCACCCCAATGACTTTCCCTTTATATTCGGGAATAAACTGAATGGCACGCCATACGTTTTGCATAG
The DNA here is from genome assembly GCF_002454655.1 of Methylophilus sp. UBA6697. Classification (NCBI taxonomy): domain Bacteria; kingdom Pseudomonadati; phylum Pseudomonadota; class Betaproteobacteria; order Nitrosomonadales; family Methylophilaceae; genus Methylophilus; species Methylophilus sp. UBA6697. The sequence goes on along the minus strand of NZ_DKJH01000022.1, from coordinate 26,506 downwards.
TTAACTCTCTATTCTTTCGCTATGACCAGGGTTGTCCCTGATCCAACTGAAAGACTAATCAAACTTCGTGCCATGATTTTTGCTAATCAAAACAATGGGCTTCGAAGGCTTGATGATTTCAGGTGTTGTAAATGAAACACTGCGCGACTATCGGCTGTTTGCTTGGCAACAGTATGGACTAGTATGCCTGTACGAGGTTCATGCAGGTCATGCCAGTTTTTACTAACCCGGGTGCGCGTTATGGCGGATGATTGCATGCACAATCTAAGGAGACTTGAAATGGGAAGTTTTAGTATTTGGCATTGGGTCATTGTGTTGGCCGTCGTGACCATGGTGTTTGGCACCAAGCGGTTGCGTAACCTGGGGGGCGATGTGGGTGGCGCGGTGAAAAGCTTTAAAGAAGCCATGAACGAGCAACCCGCTGCCGTCGAGGATCAATCCAAGCATGTTTGAGGTCGGGTTTTCTGAAATCATCGTCATCGTCGTGGTGGCGTTGATTGTGATCGGCCCCGACAAACTGCCGAAGCTGGCCAGGACTTATGGCTTGCTGTATGGCCGTGTGCAACGCTATATCTCTGGCGTGAAGCAGGATATTGACCGCCAGGTGGCGCTGGATACCATGAAGAAAGCCACAGCTGATGCGCAGCAGAAGTTGCTGTCTATGCAATCTACCTTGATTGATGTGCATACAGAAATTGAGGATATGGTGCTGCCGCCAGCCGCCACCAAACCGGCACCACCGGTGCCAGTTGCAGAGCCAGTCGCTTTAAAGTAAAACCAAGATGGAACACACCGATACCCTCAGCCATTTTTACGAGTTACGCACGCGTTTTATCCGTATCTTGCTTGGCCTGTTGCTGGCCGCATGCATGACCGTGCCATTCGCCAATGAGTTGCATCAGTTTTTTGTGGCGCCTTTACTGAGCCAGTTGCCAGCAGGGGGCAGGATGATTGCCACTTCTGTCACATCTCCGTTCATGATTCCGCTGAAGATTGCCTTGTATGTGGCGTTTGTATTGAGCCTGCCGCACACTTTGTACCAACTGTGGAAATTTGTGCAGCCAGGGCTGTATCCAAAAGAAAAGTTCATGAGCGTGCTGGGCGTATTGGCCAGTTTGTCGCTATTTATGCTGGGCGCCTGTTTTGCCTTTTATGTGGTGATCCCGGTGGTGTTTAAGTTTATTATCGGCAGCGCGCCAGCAGGGGTGGCGGTGATGACGGAAATCGGTAATTACCTGGATTTTCTCATCTCCATCACACTGGCATTTGGGGTGTCTTTTCAAACACCGATTATCGTCGTGGCGATTGCCTACATGGGACTGGTCGAATTACAGACTTTGAAAGAAAGCCGCGGTTATGTGATTGTCGGCGCATTTGTCGTGGGGGCTATTTTTACCCCGCCCGATATCATTTCGCAGTGTATGCTCGCTATCCCGTTATGGCTGTTATATGAGCTGGGATTGCTGGTAGCACGTGTGTTGATTTACCGCCGCAATCGCGCAACGCTGGCGGTGTTACCCGGCACTTAAATGAATAGATGATTGAGGCGATGTGAAAAAAAGAGGCCTACTTTTGGCCTCTTGCTCTTTGCAAGGTATCAATGGGGCACTCGCCAAACAGTTCACGGTAATAGCGCGAAAACAGGCTCATATGCCAGAACCCCCACTTGCTGGCCACATGCGCGATGCTCGAAACATCTTTTGAGGCATTGAGCAACTCAATGCGGATACGTTGCAAACGCACATTGCGCATATAGGTCACTGGCGTAATGCCCAGCACACGGATAAAGGCGTGATTGAGTGTTCTGCGGCTCACTTTCAAGACCTTACACAATTCCTCTATCGTCAACGGAAAGCCGGGATTGGTTAAAGTCGAGCTGCGGACGCGGTTCACAATATAGCGTGGGATACGGTAGTCGAAATGCGGGTGCGTATTTTCACTGGCGTGGAATAGCGCATGCAAACAGGCTGACATCAGGTCCTCTTCAAAGCTTTCCCATTTTTGCCGGTTATCCAGTTGTTGTTCCTGCTCGGCGCCAAATTGCAAACCATAGTGCAGGGTGCTGAGTAAAAGTTTGGCGACATTTGCAGGCAGTAATTCCACCGGTTTGATCGCGCCCATCACCTGGCTGAAATTCATCCAGTCTATTTTCTCTGCATAGGCTTCCAGCCGTTTGGCCGGAATCACCGCCACGGTAATTTCTGAAATGGTTGATGTCCTGAAATACAGCTCGGCATTTTTATCCAGTGTAATCAGTGAGTTGACCCGCACGGGTAGCAATCCCCAACTGGCTTCGCCTTCGACCACCGTGGTGAGCCCGATCACATAAGAGTCTTGCGGCGCACTGGCAATCTGGTCCACCGCCCGGTTCATGGTTTCAGTGAAAATTTGAATCCCATTACAGCTCACACTGTTCACTGCCCCTGAAAAAACACCTTTACTCAGTTGCGTATAGTCCTGCGACCAAAACGGCAAAGCATCAGCCTGTTCAAGCACATCACCAGTATTGCGTTTCACCAGGTGAAAGTCAGGACTGACCAGCTGGTCCAGCCCCAGTATTGTTTCTCTAAACCCCATTTTAATCGCTCCTGATATTCACCGCTTTAGAGAGTGCGGTGGGGATATCCATGAAAGTCCATTTATATAAATATTCGGACTAAATTCATTGTTTTTTATTATTTTTATTGCTTTTTAGGCCTTAAACACCCGGTTTTATTATTTTTTATGACAGAAAAACTGCCTGTCAGTGCCACTTTAGAGCGGAAATGTCCAGATGGATAGCAATAAACGGCAAAACACGCAGGCTTTTTCTGCATTTTTCCGCAGCTTTGCCAATTCTTGCTACATCGCTTTCTGCATCGCCGCTATTGTCACATCGCTTCAAATTGAAATGCATCAACTAGCCGCTAGTGCTAGGCAGGGGGATATCCACGATTGACCGTGGTGTTTGCATCATGACAAACAATGTTACAAAACACCAGTCACGACACGCGGTTGCGCGTCTTCATTTCCTCGCCTTTCTTTCTAGCCTGGTTGTTAATCAACACTAAAAAATCAAAGAGCGATGAGAGAGGAAATCTATGCACGAGGAAAGAAAGCGCCAGCTTGGCGCGTGGTTATTATTTGCCCTGCTTACCAGCCAGGCACACGCAGAAGAGGTGATTGGTCTGGGTAAAGATGGTCAGGCTGAGCTAGTCGCATCCCCGCACCATATCACTGGCAATGTGGGTGTTTATAGCGATTATTTGTTCAGGGGCATTTCATATGGTCGTGGCCGTGGCGCGTTTCAGGCGGCCGTGGATTATTCACATGATAGTGGCTGGTTTCTGGGGTTGGGCTATACCAATGTCAATAAAGATGCGATTTATGGCAATACCTATGAGATCGATCTGTATGGCGGCTTTAAAAAAACCTTTGCTAACGATGCCACAGTGACCGCAGGCTTTATTGAGTATTACTATCCGCAAAACCGGCATTATGTCGGCCAGCATCCGCATGTGGCAGAAGCCAATATCGCTGTCGATTACCATCAGTTCAATCTCAAATACTCACACTCACTCACGGACTGGTTTGGTGTGAACACGGTGTCTATGGGACACGCCATGATAGGCAATCACGAGATGGGCGAGGGTGGCTCTAAAGGTAGTCACTATGTAGAGGCGAGTTACACCACATCATTAGCCAATACCGGCATCAACTGTGTGTTTCATGTTGGCCACCAGGTGGTTAAAAACTATTACATCGGCAATTACACCGATTACTCGGTTGGCCTGAATAAAGATTTCAGCATCGGCAGTGTGAAAGGCTGGAATGCCGGGGTGAGTTATGTGGCGATTGATGCCAACGATGACTGGTACACGGCCGCGGATGGCTATAAAACTGCCCAAAACAAGTTTTTTGGCTATATCCGCCTGAATATGTAGGCAGCGTTTTAGCCCGCCAGCTGGCTTGCCAGGCCGGCTGTGCCCGATTGATAGCCCCTTCCAGATATCTCCGACATGTCCTTCATAAGGAAGGGGCTTTTTTCTCAATAGTAAAAACTGGCATGACTTGGCCTTCATAAAACGTTCACAAAAGGGATATGCCGATTTTTGCTAAAGCCCGCTAAACAAGATCGCTATATTCATGCTTCATTCAAAACAAAGCTTAGGCCAACAGGCCAAAGGAGGAAATATGAGTATGAACATAGGGACTGCTGCCATCAGTCATGCGTCCCAAACTTACGCAGCTGAGACCTGTGTCCCTGATGCGTATCATTTTTCAAAATCGCAATCGACCGGCACCCGCTTCATCATGATGCTCACTGCGATTGCCACCGGTGTGTTTGCCGGTCGCGTCATGCATGGCACTTTGTCCGTAGATGTAGCACTCACCGGCCTGTTTGTGTTGCTGGCCTTTGTCGGCGGCTTGCTGTCTACCTGGTCTCCTTGTGGTTACTCAAGTTTAAGTTTGTTGAGACCAGCAGGTCGCTACTCATTCGGCTCGGTTGCCCGTTGGGCGCCTACCTTTTTTACCCATGCCGTGGGCTATGCCATCGGCGCTGTGGTACTCGGTGGCGCGCTGGGAGGTATCAGCTGGTTGTTGTTTGCCGAAGTGCCATTGCAGTACTCGGTGATCGGCCTGGCAGCGCTGGCGATTGGTTACGGTTTGCACCAGTTCGGCTTTTTGAAGATGCCTTATCCGCAACGCCGTGCGCAAGTGCCACATGATGCACGTTTCCGCTTCCGTTCCTCTGTGATTGGCCTGCTGTATGGCTTCTCGCTGGGCATGAACTACCTGACTTATGTGCAAACGCCGATGCTGTACATCGTGACTGGCGTGGCTTTGCTCAGTGGGGGTGTCAAGGCGGGCATTGCCGTGATCGCCGTATTCAATATCGGTCGCTGCTTGCCAGTGGCAGTTAACTTCTTACCTGTTAAGGATCAGTCGGTTCAAGCCTGGTTGGCCCGTTGGCAGGAAAGTGCAGTTGAAGTTGATGGTTTCCTGTTATTGGCGATCGCTTCAGCAGCTTTAATGCTGGTGATGCTGTAAGCCGGTAGCAACACCAGACGCAATAGCAAGTTCTATCCATTTAAAAATATTAGGAGGATTTATGACAACATTCGATCATCCATCGATGATTCGTCAAGCTAAGCCGACAGGCTTGGCGGGGGGGCTGGTTTTGGCAGCACTCATGCTATCCAGCAGCCTGGCCATGGCGGATGCAACACCAAACCAGCTCGGTTCAGAGATCACTGCCAAGTTGCAGGATGAAACATCTATCGCAGTGGCACCACCTAGCGATTCCAAACGTGTTTACGTGATGGATCCAGGTAACTTCCACATGACTTCTACCGTATATACGATAGATGGCAAATCCAGCAAGTTGCTGGGTATGACCGATGCCGGCAAGTTACCTAACGTGATGGTGGGTTCAGATGGCAAGTTTTTGGCCATCGCCAGCACGATGTACTCCCGCGTGGCCCGTGGCAAGCGTGATGACTACCTGGAATTGATCGACACCAGAACGCATGAACCCATCGCCGATATCGATATTCCTGAAGGCCGTTTCCTGACCGGTGTGTTCGAGCGTACGGCGGGCTTGAGTGTGGATGACAAGCACCTGCTGTTCCAGCAGTTCTCACCTTCACCTGGTGTCGGTCTGGTGGACCTGGAGAAAAAAGCCTTCGTGAAAATCATGAATGTGCCGGATTGCTACCATATTTTCCCAACGGCAAACCAGAACTTCTTTATGCACTGTCGTGATGGTTCCCTGATGCAGTTCACCTATGACAACAAGGGCAATACCAAGCAGAAGCCAACCAAGGTATTCCATACTGAAAAAGAGTATCTGCTGAATAACCCGTACTACTCCAATTCAAATAACCACCTGGCTTGGCCGACATACGAAGGCAAGATTTTTCAGGCGAAATTATCTGAGAGCGGTGCCGAATTCATCAAGCCAATCGAAGTGTTTACCGACAAGGAAAAAGCGGACAAATGGCGTCCAGGTGGCTGGCAAACCCTGACTTACCACAAAGCACGTAACGAGCTGTACTTGCTGGCAGACCAACGTGAAAAATGGACACACAAACTGCCTAGCCGCTATGTGTTCGTCGTGGATGCGACCTCCGGAAAACGCCTGCGTCGTATCGAGTTGAAGCATGAAATCAACTCTATCGCTGTGAGCCAGGATGAAAAGCCGTACTTGTACGCGGTGTCTGAAGAAGCGAAAACACTGTTCACTTTTGATGCTGTGAGCGGCAAGGCCTTATCCAGTATTGATGAACTGGGCCGTGCTCCTTCCATGATCTACATTGCGGATAAGTGAGATCGATATGGACTCGATGGTGAATGATCCTACCGTTGCGATATTCGCGTCACTGTTTGTGGCGCTGATTCTCGCAGCAGCAGCAATTCCCAAGCTCCGCAGTCAGGATGAGTTCCTGGGCGTAGTGGCCAACTACAAGCTTTTGCCAGGGTTTCTGGTTGCACCTTTTGCCAAGTTATTGCCATGGGTGGAACTGGGGTGCGCAATCGCCTTGCTGGTGCCGTCACTGCGCACAGTCGCCGCCTGTGTGGCTGCCGGGCTGTTCATGCTGTTCTCTTTCGCCATTGCGGTGAATGTCGGCCGTGGCCGCACCCACATTGATTGTGGTTGTGTGCGCCGCCCGACCAGCATGAGCCGGATCGGCATGTTTCATGTGCTGAGAGCCTTGGCCCTGGCTGGAATGAGCTTGTATGTCGCTGCGGTGCCGTTGGAGATAGCGAGCATCAGCGTGGAATCAGCCCTGACTGCATTGGCTTCGGCCGTCATGCTGTCACTGATTTACATGGCGGCAGACCTGATGGTTGGCTTTCCAGCGACCAAACATAAATTAGAAATCTATAAAGGAAATTCAAATGACTAGTGGAATCTTGATTGCATCAAATGTGCTGTTGTGGGGAGCATTTTTGGCATTGGCAGCATTAATGCTGGGCGTGATCCGTCAGATTGGTTTGTTACATGAACGTTCAGCACCGCTGGGCGCCATGATGATAGACCACGGTCCGGATGTCGGCGAACGTTCACCGATTTTCAATGTGAATACCTTCGACGGCGAGCCTGTCCTGGTTGGCCGCTCCATTAATCCAGGCCGTCCTAGCCTGCTGATGTTCACCGGCCCCTCCTGCCCGATCTGCCAGAAACTGTTGCCTATCATCCGCTCTGTTGCGGCGATTGAAGAAACAGATGTGGTGCTGATCAGTGATGGTACCCAGGCAGAACACCGCCAGTTCCTCAAAGATCACCCGCTGGATGGTGAGTTGTATGTGGTTTCTGCCGAGATTGGCATGCGCTACCAAGTATCAAAAGTACCTTACGGCGTGTTGCTGGATCAGGACGGCAAAATCCTGGCTAAAGGCCTGTGCAACACCCGTGAGCATGTAGAAAGCCTGTTTGAGACTATCCGTCATGGCCACTCAACCTTGCAGAACTACCTCAAGGATGAAAACACTGCACCTAAATTTAAACAAGTGACCGCGAACAAAGTGCATTAAGCGCTGGTTCACGTCTTGATTACGGAGAGAGTAAACGAAATGAAAAAAGAAACTGGGTTTGACTCAAAAATTGAGAAGCTGGCACGGACCACCGCCAGCAAAACCGGCCGCCGTGGCTTTATCGGCCGCCTGGGTGGCTTCCTGGTTGGTTCTGCCTTGTTACCATTGTTGCCGGTAGACCGCCGCTCACGCCTGGGTGGCGAGGTGCAGGCAGCTACCACTGGCAACCTGACCAGAAGCGGCTTCAAGCCGCAGGACAAGGACCCTAAAGCGTGTGACTACTGGCGCCATTGTACGATTGACGGCAACCTGTGTGACTGCTGCGGCGGTACCTTGACCTCTTGCCCACCAGGCAGCAGCCTGTCACCAAGCTCGTGGGTGGCCAGTTGTTACAACCCGGGTGATCAGCAGACTTACCTGATTGCCTACCGCGATTGCTGTGGTAAACAGACTTGCGGCCGTTGTAACTGCGTCAACACACAAGGTGAATTGCCGGTGTACCGTCCAGAGTTCAACAACGATATCGTCTGGTGCTTTGGTGCTGACAATGATGCGATGACGTATCACTGCACCATCTCACCTATCGTGGGTAAAGCAAGCTAATTGCGTAACGCATATTAGCGCTTGTTGTTAAAGAAAAATCAGTATGTGGTTTAGACGCTTAATGTTGTTTAGAAACTGGGTTCTAATCATAAGCACGCTGATGGTGGTGAATACTGCCTGGTCCGCCGATCTTCCTCCGAGGGAAAAATTCAAGCGGCCAGACAGTATTCCATCACCCCTGTCTAACCCCCTGACCCTGGAAAAAGCCACGCTGGGAAAAACCCTGTTTTTCGATCAGCGCCTTTCAAGGTCAGGCGGGATGGCTTGTGCCACCTGTCATTCACCAGACCAGCGCTGGAGTGATGGCCGCAACTTGCCGTTGCAGGCAGAAGGCGTCAGCAATGCCCGTCGCACGCCGACGGTATTAAACAGTGCCTGGTTAAGTGCACTCATGTGGGATGGCCGTGCAGCGACCCTCGAAGCGCAGGCCGTGTTGCCGATTACCACAGCGCATGAAATGAATTTTGACCTCACCAGTCTGGTGGGGCGTTTACAGCAAATCCAAGGTTACCGGCCTTTGTTTACCCAGGCTTTTGGCGATGACAGTATTAACCAGCAGCGCATCACGCAGGCGCTGGCCAGTTTCCAGCGTACGCTGGTGTCTAATCCGGCGCCATTTGACCGCTGGGTAGAAGGCGACGAGCAGGCCATCAGTGAGCAGGCCAAGCATGGGTTTGTCGTGTTTAACGATAAAAATAAAGCTAATTGTGCCGCTTGCCATAGCGCATGGCGGTTTACCGACGACAGTTTTCATGACATCGGTTTGCCGAGCAAGGATTTAGGCCGTGGTGCCAAAGTACCCGCGCAGGTGACTTTGATGCAGCATGCGTTTAAAACCCCTTCGTTGCGCGACCTGTCGATAGAAGGGCCATATATGCATGATGGCTCTATGCGTGGCCTGAAAACAGTGATCAAGCATTACAAAAGTGAAGCCATTCAGCGTGAGAGTCTTTCCAAGGATATACAGAAATTTGAGCTTTCAGACCTGGAAGAAAGTGACCTGATTGCGTTTATCCAAAGCCTGGATGGTGGTGCCTTGAATATTCAAGCGCCGATGATGCCACAGTAGCAGTTCTGAATGATGGCAAAAAAACAGATGAAAACGCATGTGCCCTTAATGATGAATATATCGCGCAAACTCTCCACCTGGATTGGCATGTATGCCTTGCTCATATTGCTGGCGTTCTACCTGGCCAGCTGTAGCACACCCCGTCAGGCGCCCATGAGCCGTGCGAATAATCACATTATTACCACTCATACCATGACACTGTCTGACCATGAGTTCGCACCGGTGGATTTTGTACCACAGCCAGGCGACACCATTACCATCCGCAACCGTTCAGATATTTCGCACAGTATTTATGTGACTTACCCGGACGGCACCATGGTGAATCTGGGGGTGCAAACCCCGGGCACCACTGTCCATTGGCAAGTGCCCGCCGATGCCAAAGGCGAGTTTGTGCTGCAATGCTGGATACATCCGATTATTCGTGCCAATTTGCTTATAAATGCGGCGAAGACGTCTTCTTCTGTTTCTAAGTCTGACTTACCTAGGTTCACTCGTCAGGAGATTCTCGATGGCCGACAAAATATCTGTAGCAGCCGAAATCGCCGAGCCTGAACGGCGTAAGGTTTTTCGCAAGATTTTCCGCCAGTTAGGCGCGGCGACGGTCATTACCATGTTTGGCAAAGCGGTACTGGACTCGCGTCCGGCGCGTGCGGCCAACGTGCTGCGGCCACCAGGCGCCTTGCCAGAGCTGGAGTTCAATGCCGCCTGTATCCGCTGTGGTCTGTGCGTAGAAGCCTGCCCCTATGACATTTTGCACCTGGCCAGCTGGAGTGATCCGGCGCCCACCGGCACACCTTATTTTGTCGGCCGCAATGACCCTTGCCGCATGTGTCCCGATATCCCTTGTGCGCGTGCCTGTCCGACGGGAGCGCTCAGCCCCTTGCTGACTGATATCAAAAAGGCCGATATGGGCGTCGCGGTGCTGGTCGGGCATGAGACCTGCCTCAATTACAAAGGCCTCACCTGCAGTATTTGTGTGCGCGTATGCCCGATTATTGGGGAAGCCATCTCGTTAAAGCCGATTAAAAACGAGCGCGGTGTATTGCAGATTCCTACGGTAGATAGCAGTAAGTGCACCGGCTGCGGCACCTGTGAAAAACACTGCGTGCTGTCTGAGGCGGCCATACGCGTGTTGCCGCGTGAATTGGGTTTAGGCGTTGAAGGTGCGCAATCGGTGGGCCGCTGGTAAGCCTATGCGACGTCTGCAAGCCATGCTCTACCGCAATCGCTGGCTGTTCAGTCGGCGTATCATTCAGTTGCTGATTATTGCCGCTTTTGCCGTTGAGTTGCCAGCCGGTGGCTATTTTGCACAAGGTAATCTGTCCTCCAGCGTCTGGTTCGGTATTGGCCTGACCGATCCTTATATCTGGCTGCAATCACTATTCGCTGGTGCCCCTTTGGGCAAGGCGGTCCTGATCGGTGTGGCTATCGTGGCCGTGTTTTACCTGCTTCTGGGCGGGCGCATTTACTGCAGCTGGGTATGCCCGATTAATCTGGTGACGGATTTGTCTTACTGGGTGCGGCAAAAGTTAAATATCAAAAGCAATTTCACGCTCTCAAAAAACCTGCGCGTGGCGATATTGGGGTTATCGCTGCTGCTGTCACTGCTTTCCGGCACCTTGGCCTGGGAGGCGGTTAACCCGATCACCTTGTTCCAGCGCGAACTGATGTGGGGCTCAGTCGCAGGTGCAACGGTGCTGGCCAGTATTTTCCTGTTCGATGTGTTTGTGACGCGCCGTGGCTGGTGCAGCCATATTTGCCCGGTCGGTGCGTTTTATTCCGAGCTGGGGCGAATGGGTCGTTTACGCGTCAAAGCGACACAGGTGGGGGCTTGTCACGGTTGTGCTGAATGCATCAAGGTCTGCCCGGAGCCACATGTGCTGGCACCTGTGGTAGCGAAGAAAGCGGCTTTTGTCACGTCAGGTGATTGCACCCGCTGCGGGGCTTGCCTGGACCAGTGTTCGACGGGGGCTTTAGCGATGAATCTCAGCTTTAAAAAACAGGGCGAGTTCAAAGGCATTTCTGTGGTGAGTGAGCACTAGCCGTGCTTGTTTCAAGCGTATGACGCAGATGCCAAGTGATGCCGATTTTTGCCATCAGACGCCCGCGCTGACCATTAGAATTCTCTTACCAAATACACTGGATTTCATGATGAACACTCAATCAAAACAAGCATGGTTACCCGTGCCCACCCTCACCAGTTTGCTGTTTGTCGCAGCGCTGGGTTTGGCCTCACAAGCAGCCTGGGCTGATGGTGCGGCACTGGCAGACAAAGGCGGTTGCCTGGCTTGCCACAATGTCGATAGCCGCAAGGTTGGCCCGGCATTTAAAGATGTTTCTGCCAAATATAAAGGCCAGGATGTGCAAGCGACATTGATCGAAAAAATTAAAACAGGCGGACGTGGCAATTGGGGCGTGTTGCCTATGCCGCCTAATGCTGGCAAATTGAGCGATGAGGAATTCAAAGAAGTGGTGCAGTGGATTACTTCTCTATAAGAAAATGGTTGATCTCCATTCTGACGGGGCAATTGCCCCGTTTTTTTACATCTGTTGCTGGCATGGATCTGCGTTTCTTGCTATTTTCAGTATTTGCGCAAGAATTTTTAGCTAAAAAGCGTTAATTTTATCGTTGGCGTGACGTTATTTCAGGTATTGAATGCCGCTCAATATGTGAGTACAAAAATGGTGAATGATGAACAGCGAAGATTAGAAAAACTCTACGCCTTAGGGCTGCTCGACTCTGCGCCTGAAGATTTTTTCGACACCATTACCAGGGTTGCCTCGACCATTCTTGATACACCGATCTCGCTGATTTCACTGGTGGATGAACATCGGCAATGGTTTAAGTCCAAACACGGGGTTGAGGTGTCAGAAACTGCACGCGATATTTCTTTTTGCACGCACGCGGTTGAAAGCGGTGAGCAGCTGATTGTTGAGAATGCGCTGACCGATGAGCGCTTTGCCAAAAATCCGCTGGTGTTGAATGCCCCCAATATCCGTTTTTATGCCGGCATCCCGATCAAAAGCCTGGAAGGTTATGCGCTGGGCACACTATGTGTCATTGATGAAAAACCTAAAAAACCTACTGAAAAAGAGTTGGCTGCGCTGAATGACCTGGCACATCTTGCGACGCGTGAGTTGCAGTTCCGTGAGCGTATGCTGGCAGCCAAACAATCGCTTCAAAGCTCTGAAAGCAAGTTTAAAACCCTGTTTGAAAATGCGGCCATTGGCATTGCCATGGTGAAGCCAAACGGCAGTTGGTTAGAAGTGAACGAAGAGTTATGCCGAATCGTTGACTATTCCAAGGCGGAGTTATTGCCGCTGACATTTCAGGACATTACTTTGCCTGAGGATTTAAACACTGATTTAAATCTGCTGGATCAATTAGTCGCCGGTAAATTAAATCGTTATCAGCTTGAAAAAAGATACGTGAAAAAAAGTGGTGAGCCGGTGTGGGTTGAACTGACTGTCACCAAGCAGTTAAACCCCGCGGGCGAACTCGATTATTTTGTGGCGATTGTCAAAGATATCCAAAGTGCCAAAGAAACAGAAGCAGCGCTGACCTTGTTACGTAAAACGCTGGAAGAGAAAGTCAGCCAGCGTACTGAAGAGCTTAAACAGGCAAACAAATCCATGCTGGCGGCCTATCAGGAAAAAGCAGCCTCGGAGCAGCTGTTACAAAATGCAGAGTTAGAGTTGCGCACCATTTTAGATAACGCCAACGACGCCTACGTATGCATGGATGCAGAAGGCATTGTCAAAGCCTGGAATAAGCAGGCGGAGCATATATTCGGCTGGGGCGATGAGGAAGCGATCGGCCGCAAGCTGGATAAGCTGATTATTCCTAATGAGTTGCAGCAGGCACATCAGGCAGGCATGCGGCGGTTTGCACTGGAAAAACAGTCAGACATGATGGGCAAGCGCATCGAGCTTGAAGCGATGCGGAAAGATGGCGTGCGTATCCCGATAGAATTGCAGGTGAATGTGCTGGAGATCAATGATCAAACGCTGTTTACCTCGTTTCTCAGGGATATTACCGATAGAAAGCAACTGGAAAGCCTGCTCAAAAACGAAGCCCGCAATGACCCGTTAACTGGTCTGCCCAACCGACGCAAGCTGGAAGAGATACTGCCCATTGCGGTGCAGCGTGCCAAAGCCAATCAAACTACGCTGTCTATTTTGTTTGTTGACCTGGATGGCTTTAAATCGGTGAACGATACTTATGGCCACAATGTCGGTGATATGCTGTTGCGCGAGGTTGCCAACAGGATAGATAAGTCCACGCGTCAATCTGACACGGTTGCCCGCTATGCCGGTGACGAGTTTATTATTGTGCTGGAAGGGGTCAGCCAAGTTTCTGATGCGACCAGAATCGCAGAAAAAATTCTGCATACGATCTCAGAACCATTTCACTTTAACCAGGTGACCTTAAACATCACCGTCAGCATTGGTATTGCTTATTACACCAGTGAGCATTCTCAGGAAACGCAACCCACCGAGCTTATCCGGCAAGCGGACAAGGCCATGTATACCGCCAAGAAAAACGGTAAAAATGGTGTGTTTATGGTTGAAACAGTGTAGATCATTATTGAGGCATGGTAGACATGCCACTGCCAGTGATCTTAACGTATGAAAATAATGCACATAGCCTCTTGCATGGGCGTATAGTGAATTGAAACCCTCTCGGAATCCCGTTTTACCTTGCCCTCTTTGTCGTTTGAGGCCTTCTCAGTTAAGTCATTGTCTTTAGTCGTCGTTTTAAACTTCTTGCTCGTGCTTCCCTAGTAGCGTTTTTACTTCAGTGGCATGCGTTTGTAGTCGTATAGATTCACAACGTAACACGCAGTGTGCGTGGGTGTCTTCGTGATTGCTGCTCTTTCATCCCTGACTCGCCCCCGTCTAGATAGCTCTAAAGGAGCAAGCCATGGATAGAAAAGTATTTTTCAGCGATGGTGGTGTCATCATCAGCGACAGCCGCTTTATCGCGAGTGGCTATATATACAATATACGTGACATCATTTCAGTGCGGCTGGGCGTGGTTGAGCCGCCACGAAGTCTGGCGGTTTTCATCCTCTCTATCGGGTTATTATTTCTGCTGACCGAAGGCGCGCTATTTGTCGTGGGCGGTTGCTTAATCGCGCTTGGTGTGATGACTTGGCTGTTTGTCAAAACGGCCTATGTTGTGGTGATAAAGACTGCCACGGGCGAGCATAAGGTACTGAAAGATCACAATAGCAGTTATATTGAGCAGGTTATTCGGGCGCTGGATGCTGCCTTGATTAATCGAGGCGTATCTGCGGTGAGTGGCGCTGTGCCTGTGCGAGGGGCATCTCACGTCACGCATACGGATTTTCCACCGATGTCACCGCCACTTATTGAGTGAGGCGCTAGCTTGCTACTCGTCTTCACTGAAGGCGCCGTGAAAATCGATCAGTTCGATCACGCCTTTGGCGCGCATATGGCCAATAAAGCCGCTGCCTTCTTTTGTCAGCTGGCTTTCTTGCGATTGCCTGCCTTCCCGAATGTCGCCATTGGCCCTTAACGGACGGCGGAAAACGGCTTGATGAAACCTGAGCGACGCTTCACCTATGCCTTTGCGTTTGCACTTTTCCAGGTCCAGCACGGTGATCAGATAGCTCTCGGCACCTTGTATGCCCTTGCTAAACTGAAAATCAATCACACCGACCTGCTCGTGATCGAGTAAGACAACAATTTCCTCGCCTGTTTCGTTGAGATTCAGGGTGTAAGTCTGACCATCTTTTGCCAGAAACGTTTTTTGATGCATATCGCTATCCTTTATGTCTGTGCCAGCACAGGGTTTGCACCTTATTCAAGGCAAGTATAGCGGTTACTGGTCACCAAAAAGCCCCACTTAATTGTTATTAATAGTTAATTGTTGATGTTTTCGTGTTAAAATTTTATTCATTGATAACAATGGAGATGCGCTATGGAAGAAGCAATCTATTTCAGCCATCAAGGCGTCAGCGTGAGTAACAGTCGCTTTATTGTTAACGGTAAAACCATCGCCATTAAAAGCGTGACCACCATAGAGCGCAGAATCCTCAAACCGCAACTTGGTTTTGCCCGCGTATGCCTATTCGGTGGCCTGGCGCTGTTGTTCGGCAGTGGCAGCTTGCCGCTGGTGGGTATTTTTTCAATCATTTATGGCGGTGTGCTGTGGTTTTTAGCCACGCCCAGATATTCAATCGTCATCCATACGCCAGCAGGTGAACATCAGGCATTAGTCAGCGAAAACAGCCTGGACGCAGAAAACGTGCTCACAGCTTTGAATGTAGCGATTGCTTTAAGAGGCGATGCCAGCTAGGCACTATTTGAGATTGTTGAATGGCTGCGTCTCCCGCAGCCATTCAATCATGAAGCTCAGACCGATACAAAACTCATACTTATCACCCCGCGAGTTTCTGCTCCAACTCTTTCAGTCGCGCCTCCAAAGCGGCAATCTTTTGATCACGCGCCTGAATCGCTGGTATGACATCCTCAACTTTCAAAAGCTTGGGGATATGTTTAGGGCAATTCGCATCCCAGGCCTTGATCGTAAACACAATCACACGCTCCACCCTTGCCTGATAATCCGGCGAAGAGACGCTAGCTGCCAAGTCACTGTCGCCCGTCACGACTTTGGCTTCCCCCCAGATTTTGATGCGTTGCGCATTGGCATAATCCATCAGAAATAGCTGTGCTTTCGGGTTTTCATCCAGATTGCCTGCGGTGATGTATTGCTTGTTACCGGCATAATCCGCAAAGGCCAGTGTTTGCTCGTCGAGCACATGCAAAAAACCACGCGGGCCGCCGCGATGCTGCATATAAGGTTGCCCCTGGGCATTGGCGGTAGCCATATACATGCTGGTTTGCTCTGCAATAAAGTCGGCAAGCACTGGCGTGACACGGGACTCCCAGCCGCGCGTACTCTCAAATTTTGCATAGCCCGCTCTTGAGCCATGTTCTTCTTGCCTGGCTTTCACCGCCGGTGTGAACGCGATATCGCTGGGTGACGCGAAATCTGCAACCAAATGTGTTGTCATGATTTTCTCCTGGCTTTGTTTACGTATGGGCAAATTCTAGTCAATAATGCGAATGAGAGAATCAGGGCTAGCTGCAATACATTATTTCATCAGGAGAAATACTATCGACCAGTTTCACTTAATGCGTGTGTTTGCGAGCGTGGCCGAAGAGGGCGGGTTTGCAGCAGCCTCACGCAAGCTGGATATTTCTCCAGCGGCGGTGACGCGTGCTGTGGTTGCCCTAGAGGAGCAGTTAGGCGCCAGGCTGTTACAAAGAACGACGCGCAATGTGCGCTTCACGGACGCAGGCCGCCAGTATTACGAACATGTGCGCGCCATCCTGGTGAGTATCGCAGAGGCGAATGAGGCCGTCGCCGACAGTAATGCCACGCCACGCGGTACGCTGTCGATCACGGCACCAGTGATGTTCGGCCGCATGTTCGTCATGCCTTGCATTATTGACTATATGCAACGCTATCCGCAGGTGAAAATCATTGCGCATTTGGTCGACCGCGTGACCAACCTGGTGGATGAAGGCATGGATGTGGCGATCCGTATTGGTCACTTGCCTGATTCCGGGCTGCGGGCCATCAAAGTGGGGGAGGTCAGACGTGTGTTATGCGCATCACCAGCTTATCTCGAAAAGTCCGGCACGCCCAAGCTGCCTGCTGACCTTTCAAAGCATTCCATCATCTCATCAAGCGCCGTTTCACCGCATACCGAGTGGCATTTTCGATCTAGTAGTGAGCGATCTCATAGTGAACCATCTAATGGCGAGCCTTTATTGCTCAGGATGGATCCGCGATTAACCGTCACCAGCAATGATGCGGCCTTAGCCGCTGCAGTAGGTGGTTTAGGCATCGCGCGACTGCTTTCATATCAGGTCTGGAGTGAAGTAGAAAATAAGGCATTACGACTGATCCTTGAAACTTTTGAAGAAGCGCCCTGGCCGGTGCATGTCGTGCATCGGGAAGACAAATTAGGCTCTTCCAAAGTCCGTAGCTTTATAGACGAGATGGTCGAAAATTTACGCAGCCATCCCACCTTAAACCCCAAGTGATCTTGCGCGCGGCGAAACAATCCATTTCTCCCTGAGTAGTTTTTCCTGCTGCCTTTTGTGCCTAGAATCCGGCTGTCAATCAACGACATGACCAGATCAAAGGAGATCAGTATGAAAGCAGCTATCATTATTTTTTCAGACCCAACACACGGCGGGGAAGAGGCACTTGGCCGCGCATTCAATGGTTTAGCAGCCGCCTACGACTTCAAGCAAAAAAACATAGACGTCGCTATTTACTTTCAAGGCACCGGCACGCGCTGGGTCAGTCATCTGACCAAAGTCGGTCATCCGCTCTATCAACTATATGCCGCAGTTTCTGATGTGACGGTTGGCGTTTCATGCGGATGCGCCGATGTATTCGGCGCGCGCGAGGATGCTGAGGTGAATGGTTTCAATCTGGTGACGGACAACAGTGTACCAGGCACGTCTGGTTTGCCAAGCATTGCCCAGTTATCCAGCAGTGGCTATACCGTGTTCAGTTTTTGATGTTGTACTATGTTGCGGCTAGCACCTGCAGTAGTGTTGCTAGCCGCAGCCTTGAATGACGCTATTTTCCCAAAGTAGACTGCTGTAAGCGCCCGTGTAAAGGCGCTTTCAATGGGGGGAGGTGTTATTTAGTTACCCACAATAAACACGGTGCCGCCGTAAATACCTTGAAATTTGCTAATGGGTTTTCCTGTCCACAGCATGGCTTCGTTATTGAGGGCCGCGTAGCCAGTCCCATTTTGCTGGTAAGCATACTCCCCGCGCTTAATAACCGTTTTGGTTGTTCCCGCGCCAGTGACCTCTGGCAGGTGATATCCGCTGGCAATGATCGCCACCAAGTTAGCCCCCGGTTCTTTCATTAAATTCCAGCGCACTGGTTCATAAGCACTCAGCATCAATACAATCGGCTGGTCTGATTTTTTGATCATGACATTGACCCCGCTTGAAGAGCGATCTTTTGCTTCATACACGCCGACAGCCTCTACTCTCGCGTTACTCGGAATAGCCCCTAACATGCGGGATGTGGTATTGGTGATTGCTTGCTTGCGCAGCTCATTTGCCGCCGCGCTATAGCTTTGTATTGGAGAGTTTTGTATTGGCGCACTTTGTATCAGAGGGCTGGGCATGGGCGCAGGCGCCATGGCAGGAGCCTCTGCTGCCGGTGCTTCTGCCGCAGGTGACATCGCTGGCGACATACGCACGGTATTGGGATAATAGCCTCGTTCTACCTGCCTTCTGATTAATATGTCTTGCGACATGGTAGGTGCGCCATACGGGTACATTAGCCGGGGTGCACGGCTCATATCTTGCCCCATTTTCAATGCTTCCAGCCTGGCCTTGGATAACCGTTCCTCTTGTTCCAATGCCTGCAATTGTCGTTCAAGTTTGCGTCCGGTAATCATGTCGTCCAGTGACTCAGGCGTGCCGGCTTGCAGCTCGTCACCTACCCAAACCTTTTGGTGAGACCTGCGCATAAATCCCGTCCGTCCGTTTAATTCATAGATAATCCCCTGATTACCCTCGGCCGTTTCAACGGGGGACAAGGTGGCGTCTTTGACATTGAAAATAAACGGTTTGGTGGTGCCGGTATTTGGCTGGCCATAACCATCCACTAAAATAGACTCCTCACTCCATTTTGCATAGTTGTTTCCAATAACTTCATGAGACTCCCATAGCCTTTCTTCCCGGGTTTCCAGGTTAAACAACATGAAATCGCGGCCTGTCACAAAGACAATCGCCTGGCCATTCAGCATAGCCGTCGGCGTGAGTGAGCTGACACTGGCGGATGGCGACTTGATTCTAAACTCTTTGACCACAGATGCATTGACCCCTTCAGTGGTGCGCGTGTTTTCAATGAGTGAAAACTCCTTATAAGAGCCAATCAGCAGTCGAGAGGGCGACGAGCTTAAGTGTAATGCCCAAGACTGATTTTTCAGTGGCACCTCATAGGGTTTGCTGGTCCCTGTTTTAAAGTCGATCAGCACTACGCCGCCATTGCCGGGGCCACTTTTATTGTCTTGCACCAGGATAGCTTGCATTTCTGGTAGCCAGGCATACAGTTGCCCGACGTCTCTCGCTAACCATAGATCCTGTCCGGTTTCGTTATCAATAAACCGCAGGTCTCTATTGTTAACGGCAATGGCAAGCACTCTGCCGTTAGGCGAAATCGCGTAATTGGTGTGAGAGGCTTCGGGGATAGTTGGCAAACTCGCAATCTTTTTGCCACTTGGAATCTCGACAGAAGTAAACTCACTACGAGTGCCTCGCAGTACGACCACGCCTGCCTGTGAGGCGGATTTTCCCGTGTAAATTTCGGCATTCTCAGTGCCATGAATCACTGTTGGTGGACCGAGTTTTACCAGGGGGCGTAATGGCGGCTGTGCCAGCCGGAGACCGACAATTTTGATCCCAATCAGCGCCAGCAGCTGGTCATCTTGTTCTTTCAGGCAGTCACGGTCTATGGCTTGTTTTTTGATGTCGTTGACAGAGTCAAAGCGGCCGATAGGGGTTGCTTGGGTACAAGTCAGTGCCCTGAGTGTCAGCCTGGATTCATACGCACTTTTGAATGATGCCAGCGATGGGTCGTCAGGCTCAATCAAAGACGTCATGGTTTCAAGCTGAATCCTGACTTCAGGCCTGGGCGGAAAAGCAATATTCACTTTTTCGACGGTACTGAGATGCATGTCGAGCTGCCATCCGATGGCAAGGACGATGACGAGCAGCGCCAACCCAATCAGTTTGTTCATATTATTTTTCTTTTTTAAACGTTAAGACATGATAATAACCAATCTGTCAGCAATTGATTGTTTAAATTGACGTGATTTATGTCGCCGTCAATTTAAATTGGCAGGTGCGTTCCATTTTTATATTTTCGTCATGGCTATTTGCCACCTTTGCGATGGCTGAAGAGTTCAATGCCAAAGAAACATTCAGGCCGCCTGTGAGTATGCCTGGACCTATCGTCGCCTACTTGTCGAATGAACCGTGTGGCAATCAGCTAGCGGCCTGTCATGAGGTCAAAGCCCTGGATCTATTTGAAGCACAATTGGTGAATTTGAACGCCACAACCAAGGCCTATCTGGTCAAGCCTACACGCATGTGTCTGTGTGGAGAGATGATTATCCACTGTGACTATTTAAAGCTTAAAGAGTCTGGCAGTGCAGCTGAACATGGTTATGAAGCGATGTACGGCTGGGATCGTAACAGTTATACAGAAATCTACACCAATGTGCGGGCGTGGGACGCTGAGAAAAACTGTCGTGTGGGCAAAGAAACCACGCAGTGAATGGATGGCAGCATGGTGCACCACCAAAACATGTCTACAAAATGGCGAAAAGCCAGCATTAACAACACCGTAGCATGATGTAGTTTTTATTGTAACAATAAAATAATTTTAATGTTACAATAAAAACCATGCAAAACGATGATTCCACAAAATCTGCTAGAAAACCCGGCTCAGGACGCAAGGCTGGCACAGGCACGTATAAAGAAAATACCAGTGTCATTCGCGTACCAGATAGTCAAAAGCCGGTTATTGCCAGTTTTCTCGAAGCCTATGCCAGAAAGCAAAGGCTGAGTGAGTTAAAAGAGAGCCTAGATAGCGTAGACGAGTTTATACAGCTATCAGGTGACCTCATTAACCTGAGTTTGCCACTGTTTGAGTCCAAAGTCCCTGCAGGTTTGCCATCACCCGCCGATGATCATATTGGCTCAGCGATGGATCCCAACGAATACCTGATCAACAAGGCCGACAAAACCTTTTTTGTCACCATTCAGGGCGAGTCCATGATTGAAGTTGGCCTCATGCCCGGGGATAAAGCCATTGTGGAAAAAGACAAGGTTGCGGCGGTAGGCGATATTGTGCTCGCCATGATCGATGGCGAATTTACGGTCAAAATCCTGGCCAAACAAAAAGACGGTAAGCCCAAACTATTACCCGCCAACTCTTCAGGTAAATATCCCCCCATCCTCATTCAAGGGCAAATGCAGTTTGCCATCTGGGGTGTCGTCACCGGTTCTTTCAGAAAGTTTTAATCATGACCCGTAAAAACATTATTTCAGCCAACTGGACGAATGCCGTGTGCCGGGCAAACGGCATCAATATTCACTATTTAAGAACAGGTGGCAACAAGCCCACTTTGATTGCGCTGCATGATCTCACTGCGAGTGGCGCGTGCTGGTCACAATTGGCACGTGAGCTTGAAGACCACTTTGACATCATCATGCCGGATGCGCGCGGCCATGGTCAGTCGAGTGCACCCTTGCATGGATACACCTACCAAGACCATGCCAATGATGTGATTGAACTGATCAGGACACTAGACATTCAATCGCCCTATCTGCTCGGCCACTCAATGGGCGGCATGACTGCTGCGATGGTTGCCAGCCGCTTAGGCTTTGCGATTGAAGGCATTGTGCTGACTGACCCGACATTTATCAGCCCTGAGTGGCAGGGCCAGCTGGATGAGCGTGAAGCGGTTAAACAGCACCGCCAGATATTGCGGTCCAGCAAAACAGACTTGTTTAAAGAAGCCAAAGCCAGATATCGCTATCGCTCATCTGAGCTGCTGGAACATATGGTTCAAGCCAGGTTCCGCACCAATCCGCGTGCTTTCGATGTGCTGATCCCGCCGCACCCGGAGTTTGATGAGCTGGTTCGGAATATTTATGTGCCGACCTTATTAGTGCTTGGCAGCGAAGGCATTGTTTCTGCCGAAACCGCCCGCGAACTGCATGCACTTAACCCTGACCTGCAATACAAGTTAATCCCTGATGTCGGGCATGGGCTGCCATATGATGAGCCTGAACGTTTAGCGGCTGCGATTCATACATTCTTAAAACCAACATTCACCACTACCCGGCCCCTGAAGGCGCCAGGCAGTTTTTCAGTCAGTGCCGCAAGTGCTTATTAGGTCGGGAGGCTGCTTCAGTTGAGGTGTGGTGAGTTCACCATCGGCTGGTGAGTAAATAGAGAATGAATGGCGATTCAAGACTCAAACTTCATTAACACTTCTTCATCCGCCACCATGTCCAGAATCTCATCACTGAATGCATCCGTGCACTCGCTAGACCATTCTGCCCCCGCATTGGCATCTGTGGTAAACATGGGCAAAAAGCTCATGTACATAAATCGCCCATCTTCAAGCTTAATTGCTTGCACATCGTCCGGGTGCTCGACCAGATTCCAAGTATCAGGTACATCCATTTCCAGCTGAACAGTGACTAATAGTTTTTTCATACGGCGTCTTTCATCGATAAATGTGCGGTGACTATAGGTGTTGTTGCGGTGAAACACAAGAAAACTTCTAGCTAAGTTTTTATGAGTGTGTGGCTAGTGAATAGCACAGAGATGAATTGTTACGAGTTTATTTGTGAATCGCTAATAATTTACTAGGCTATTATGAGGTTTCAAGATGCAGTCATATTTATATTTTGTGAAATCTGCATCTAATTAAAGAAATTAGCCGTATGTATGAATTGTTGCAATATAAATTTTAAAAGAAAACTTGGAATGAATTGTGATAGATGACATCGAGGGTTTAATAGCTCGAATAATAGATAGAGACGAGGATGCTTTTAATGATTTGTACGAAGCTACTTTTAGTAAAGTCTATAGTTTGGCTTTGAAGATTACAAAAGATCCAAGTACTTCTGAAGAGGTGGTTGAGGATACGTATTACCAGATATGGCAGGAAATTTATCGTTACGATTTCAACAAGTGTCCTTTGTATAACTGGATGTTAATCATTTGCCGTTCTCGTGCTATCGATGCGTTGAGGAAGCGCAATGCAATCCCTGAGATGGTCGTTAATTACGATTGGGCAATAGAATCAACTGACTTGTCAGCAGACGATAGGTTGCAGGACAAGCAAGCGTCGCTGGCAGTTGTTAAGGCTTTGTCAGAAATTAAACCCTTACAAAGACAACTATTGCACCATGTTTTTTATTATGGATTAACGCATCAAGAAATATCTGATGTGATGAATATGCCGCTTGGCTCGGTGAAATCAACGATTAATAGAGCTCAAAAATTATTAAGAGAGAAACTCAAAGGTGAGCAGTTTTGAATAAAAATATTACAACCAACAAGCCTGAATCATTGGATTTTGATTTATTTCTTGAGTTGTTTCAGGCGACGCCAGATTTGGTGCCTAATCCCGATACAAAAAGTCACATCAAGGCGAAATTGATGCAACGCGTTGCACAAAGTCAGGGCGCGCAATTTTTTGTATTTTCAGAGCAAGGTCATTGGAAGTCAATTAACCAGGGAATTCAGATAAAGATCTTGAAGAGTGATACCCAAGCTAAATCATTTCTGCTGAAGCTCGAACAAAATACCATTATTCCATACCATGACCATCAAAAAAATGAGGAAACTTTTGTGCTTGATGGCGAGGTCTGGCTGGATGGGATTCATTGTAAAAACGGTGATTATCATTTTGCTGGTGCAGGCACGTTTCATAAAGAAATCCGCACTGAAAACGGATGTACGCTTTTGATTAAGACTTATTGATATGTCATCAGCCAATACAAAATGAAAGTTATTTATTTTATTCTGGCAATGACAGCATCAATGTTTTTATGTTCATCAACATGCCTTGCGACCAATGATTTTAAGGCACCGATATGGCAAATTGGCGGGCACATGCAAACGATCATTCCCTCTCTTTTTCCACTGGTTGCAAAGCAAACCTATGTGCGAGAGCGTTGGGAGTTATCGGATGGGGATTTTGTGGATGTCGATTGGACAGAACCGCCTGAAGGTTTGGATAACACGCAAAATAAACCTGTATTGGTCCTGTTCCACGGCCTGGAGGGAAGCTCTCAAAGTCATTATGCCAGGGTGATGATGTCCTCTGCAAAGCAGCGTGGATGGCTTGGCGTGGTGGTACATTTTCGCGGCTGTTCAGGCGAGCCTAATCGACTACCCCGTGTTTACTATGCCGGGGATGCTGAAGAGATTAATACGTTTATTTCAATCATTCATCACAAGCTCCCTCACAACGAGATTTATGCGGCTGGCGTGTCTTTGGGTGGGAATGCGCTTCTGAAATGGCTAGGTCAATATCCGAGTGATGCGCTTCGCTTAGTCAAAGCCGCTGTTTCAATCTCAGCGCCGATTGATTTGAAAGAAACGGCTCATAGTCTCGATAAGGGCGTTAATTACTGGTTATACAGTAAACACTTTGTCGCTTCGATGAAGCCAAAAGCGTTGCAAATGGCTCAGCGGTTTCCTGATTATTTAGATACAAAACGTATTCAGGCAGCCAGCACTGTGCAAGAGATGGATAATGCGGTGACCTCGGTGTTATTTGGCGCAAAGAGTGCTGACGAATATTATGAAGTGAATGCCTCCAAACCATGGTTGCTGGCGATACAAACAGAGACCCTGGTTTTAAATGCAAAAAATGATCCTTTTGTTCCCTTTGATACCTTACCTTCAGAAGCTGAAGTATCAAGCACTGTTCATCTTGATTACCAGGCTGAGGGCGGGCATGCCGGTTTTTATGGCGATGCAGACCAAGACGCTCCATGGCTTGCGGAAAGAGTATTCAACTTTTTTAATGCGACGCAACAATCACAGCTGGATGCCGTGTTAGACCCCCTTATTCACTTTCACCCTTCCTCTCTTTATCAATAACCGCTAATCCCTTCCTCTCATTTTTCAGCGCGTCATTCGCCAATAGCGACGTCGCCGTCACCCTTGGGCAATTGATGTGATTTATTTTGCCCAATCACCAGTCAATCGCATTGGGCATGCATCCATTTGCATATGCATTACGTATATATGTGGTGAGAGAAGTTTTTCTGCTCTCACAATCAGCATTTAGCCAGGGATAGGTGAGTGTTGCGTTATTACGGTTTTTTGTTAACGCGATAATAGATGCTGATGTGTGGTATTGAGGGGAATCCAGTCATAAACCGTTAAGGGATTGTCATAAAAACGGCTTTTGTTGTCGTTGATACTGGGGAGCGTTAGTTGTGTATCTGGGCTTGGCTGATGGTTAAGGCTGGTCTAGGCCACAATTTCTTCGATGTAATTTTAATAACTTAATAGTAATTTTGAAGAGAGGTTCACATGAAGATTGGCTTTTTTTATAAGGCAGTGTTAGGTGCAAGTCTGCTGGTGGGGTCCCATGTCAATGCAGATACCTTGTATGGATTTAATAGCAGCAATATTGCTGTGATTGATACCTTGAATTTAGGTGCCGTTTCTTATATTAATATTTCGGGCCTGGGGGCGAATGAAAGATTGCTTGGTGTTGATCTCAGGCCGACTGATGGCCTGGTTTATGGCCTGACCAGTCAAAACAGGTTGTATACACTGGACACGACTACCGGTGCAGCGACCTTCAAGAGTAACCTCACAGGGGCTTCTCTGACTGGGGAGTCTATCGGGGTCGACTTTAATCCAGTCGCAGATTTCGCTGGTAACGCTTCGCTACGCGTAGTCACTGGCACAGGCAATAACTATGCGGTCAATGCCAATACCGGCGCGGTGGGAAATACCACCGGTGCAAATATTGGCAGTGGTTACACTGCCGTTGCCTACATCAATTCAACCCCCGGCATCGCGCCAGCCAGCACGGGATTGTATTATGTGAACACAACTAGCGACTCGCTACATTTTCTGGCTACTGGATTTAATAATCCAGCCGGTGCAGGTGGAATCCAGACAGTTGGCTCGCTGGGTGTGAGTGTGTTGTCCGCAAGTGGCTTTGATGTTCTTGGCAATGGCAAGGCCTATGCCTTGTTTAATGTGAACGATGGTACCCTGGATTCACAGTTATTTTCGATTAACCTCACAACTGGCGCTGCTACTTATATCACGACTCTAAATGGTACTTTTAACGGTCTGACTGGTCTAGCCACTGTACCTGAGCCAGAAAGCTATGCGTTGTTATTGGCTGGCTTGGGCCTGATCGCNNAAAAAACGGATATCTCATACACTGGTATCTTATATTTAAGAAGGCCGATGTCTCTAAGCATCGGCCTTTTTTATAGGATTTTATTCTGGTGGGCTAGACGGCACTCACACCTGAATGGCACGCGCCCTGAAGCGTTTGAAGAGGTCTGGTGCAAACAAGGTGAGGTGTCTACAAAACCGTGGGTAGCTCACTCTTCCTGTTTGAGATGGTGCGCCCGAGAAGATGAAAGTGGGCACTGGTCAATTAAGATTCCGTTGGTTTGAATGACAGTTGAAACTAGTCGCTAGTCATTGCCGAAAAGGGATAGGGTGGATTGCCG
>NZ_DKJH01000021.1:715-94415 GCF_002454655.1 Methylophilus sp. UBA6697 | reverse complement strand
TTTTAATAAATCAGACATTTGAAATTGGTATTTAATGTAATTTATGAATGACTTTTTTCGAATTCTTGCATGAATTCGACCAAGGCTTTCACACCTTCAATCGGCATGGCATTGTAAATGCTCGCACGCATGCCGCCTACGGAGCGATGGCCTTTTAATTGCAGCAAGCCACGTGCATCTGCTGCCTTCAAAAAGGCGTCATTGAGGCTCTCGTCACGCAAACGGAATGGAATATTCATACGTGAGCGGTAAGCATGCTCAATGTTATTGTCATAAAACTCGGTTTGATCCAGGTAGTTGTATAACAAATCAGCCTTGGCAATATTGATTTTCTCAATCGCCTCTACGCCCCCCTGCGCCAGCAACCACTCAAAGACCAGACCAGCAATATAAATGCTGTAGGTCGGCGGTGTGTTAATCATGCTCTGGTTATCCGCCTGCGTTTTCCAGTGGAATACCGCCGGTGTTAACGGAGAGGCCTGCGCCAGCAAATCTTCACGCACAATCACCAGACATAAACCCGCCGGGCCGATATTTTTTTGCGCACCACCATAAATCACACCATATTTGGAAACATCAATCGGGCGTGACAGGATATGTGAGGACATGTCTGCCACAATCGGCACGCCATGCGTGTCAGGGACATCCAGAAACTCGACACCGTTAATCGTTTCATTGGTGCAGTAATGCACATAGGCCGCGTCTTTATTAAGCGTCCAGTCTGCAAAAGCGGGCACCGTCGTAAAGCCACCGGCTTCAGCACTAGCGACGATATTAATCTGACCGTAGGCTTTGGCATCTTCTACGCTGCGCTTGCTCCAGGAGCCTGTCACCACGTAATCCGCAGACTTACCGTTAAGCAAGTTCATCGGAATGATGGCATTTTCCCCAATTGCGCCGCCCTGCAAAAACAAGACTTTGTAATTGGCCGGGATGGACAGCAATTGGCGCAAATCAGCTTCGGTTTTTTCCAGGATACTGGTGAATTCCTTGCCGCGATGCGACATTTCCATCACGCTCATGCCAGAGCCATGCCAGTCAAGCATTTCGGCTTGCGCGCGCTCCAGCACTGGTTTAGGAAGCACTGCCGGACCGGCAGAAAAGTTAAAGATCTGTTTCATGCGTGTGTTTATTCTTCGTTCTCGTCGCTCTCGACACCATCATCGTCAGTTTCTACAATCTTCTCCAGACCTGACAATTTCTCACCTTCACCCAGGTTAATCAGGGTGACGCCTTGTGCAGCACGACCCATATCGCGGATTTCCTTGACGCGGGTACGGATTAATACGCCACCGGTGGTAATCAGCATGATTTCATCTTCTGCCGTCACTAGTCTGGCCGCAACAGCCAAACCATTGCGCTCACTGATGGCAATCGCTTTCACACCTTGTGTGCCGCGACCAGAATGGCGGAACTCGGACAACACAGTACGCTTACCGTAACCATTTTCTGTTGCCACCAACACAGACTGTTGGTCATTCTCAGCAATCAGCAAGGACAATACCTGCTGTTTGACAGCCAGCTTCATGCCGCGTACACCACGTGTTGCGCGGCCCATTGGACGCACATCATCCTCAGTGAACCAGACGGCTTTACCACCATTGGAAACCAGCACAATGTCGTTCTGGCCATTGGTCACTTCGGCACCGATCAGGTAATCACCTTCATCCAGGTTAATAGCGATAATGCCGGACTTACGTGGGTTAGCGAATTCCGTCAGCGCTGTTTTCTTGACAGTGCCCTTGGCTGTCGCCATAAATACGTAGTGATTCTCGTCGAACTCTTTCACCGGCAGGATGGCATTGATTTTCTCGCCCTCTTCCAACGGGAACAGGTTCACAATCGGTTTGCCACGGCTGACACGGCTGCCTTGCGGCACTTCATAAACTTTTAGCCAGTAAACACGGCCACGGCTGCTAAAACACAGGATGTAGTCATGCGTATTCGCGACAAACATCTTGTCGATAAAGTCGTCTTCTTTAGTCGCAGCCGCCTGTTTACCACGGCCGCCACGACGCTGTGCGCGGTATTCATCCAGCGGCTGTGATTTGACATAGCCGGTGTGTGATAACGTCACCACCACATCTTGTGGCGTAATCAGATCTTCGAGTGACAAATCTTGCGTGTTCTGCTCAATCTCGGAACGACGTTTGTCACCAAACTGCTTCTGGATTTCGTTCAGTTCTTCGACAATAATCGCGGTCACGCGCTCTGGCTTGGCCAGGATATCCAGCAAGTCGGCGATGACATCCATTACTTCTTTGTATTCGTTGACAATCTTGTCCTGTTCCAGGCCTGTCAGGCGTTGCAAGCGCATTTGCAGAATTTCCTGCGCTTGTACATCAGACAATCTATAGCCTTTTGGCGTCATGCCAAAATCGACAGACAAGCCCTCTGGACGCGAAGCTTCCATGGCGGCACGTTTGAGCATCTCCTCAACCACCGGCGAGTTCCAACTGCGCGCCATCAACTCTTTTTTCGCTTCTGGCGGTGTTGGCGCGGCTTTGATGATGGCAATCATCTCGTCCACGTTGGCCAGTGCCACCGCCAAGCCTTCCAGCACATGGCCGCGATCACGCGCCTTGCGCAGTTCGAACACAGTACGACGTGTCACTACTTCGCGGCGATGGCGCAAGAATGCTTCCAGCATCTGCTTCAGGTTGAGCAAGCGTGGCTGGCCGTCCATCAGCGCCACCATGTTCATACCGAATGTATCTTGCAGCTGTGTCTGTTTGTAGAGGTTGTTTAGAATCACCTCTGGCACTTCGCCACGCTTAAGCTCAATGACGACGCGCATACCTGACTTGTCAGATTCGTCACGCAGGTCAGAGATACCTTCAATTTTTTTCTCGTTAACCAGTTCGGCGATTTTTTCAATCAGCGTTTTCTTGTTAACCTGGTAGGGCAATTCATCAATAATGATGGACTGGCGCCCGCCTTTTTCCAAATCTTCAAAGTGGGTGCGGCCACGCATCACCACACGACCACGGCCAGTACGGTAACCTTCTTTCACCCCTACCGTGCCATAAATAATACCCGCAGTCGGGAAGTCAGGCGCCGGAATCAGCTCGATCAACTCATCAATAGTGATTTCAGGATTTTTTAACAACGCGAAACAGGCATTCAGCACTTCATTCAGGTTGTGAGGCGGAATATTGGTCGCCATACCCACCGCAATACCCGAGCTGCCGTTAATCAGCAGATTGGGAATACGCGCCGGCATAATCAGAGGCTCATGCTCGCTACCATCGTAGTTAGGGCCAAAGTCGACGGTTTCCTTGTCGATATCTGCCAGTAACTCGTGGGCAATTTTGGACATACGGATTTCGGTATACCGCATCGCCGCCGCATTGTCGCCATCAACCGAACCGAAGTTACCCTGGCCATCAACCAGCATGTAACGCAAGGAGAAATCCTGCGCCATACGTACGATGGTGTCATACACCGCAGTGTCACCATGCGGGTGGTACTTACCGATCACATCACCAACAATACGGGCAGATTTTTTGTAAGGCTTATTGTAGTCATTGGACAGCTCGTGCATGGCAAACAGCACGCGTCTGTGCACAGGTTTTAAACCATCACGCACATCGGGAAGCGCACGGCCCACAATCACGCTCATGGCGTAATCGAGATAGCTACGACGCATCTCGTCTTCTAAGCTGATAGGCAGGGTTTCTTTAGCAAATTGATCTGGAGACTGACTCATTCTTGACCCAATTTATAGTTAAAAGTTATCACGCGATTTTAGCATATTTAGCGCAATCCGGCGCGCCTAATCGCGGCTGACAGGCCAATCGGGCAAAACTGAAAGGGAGTGATGATGATGCAAACCAGAGGCGCGGACAACATTGAGGATGCACTGACGAACTATTTCTGTCAGCACCAGTGAATGATGTTAAAAAAAGGAATTTGGGAAAGCCGCGCAAATGAATGCGCGGCGCCATGAATTTAAAACTGGGTCAGCAATTGCAAATCAGCTTTTAAATCTTCGACATGCTCCAGGCCCACGGCAATCCGGACCAGGTTATCCTTGATGCCAGCTTCGACTCGCGCTTCGGCACTAACACGACTGTGCGTGGTGGTAGCAGGATGCGTAATTGTCGATTTGGCATCGCCCAAATTGGCGGTGATGGAAATCAGGCGTGTCGCATCAATGAGAGCCCATGCAGCTTCTTGTGCTGTTTGGCCAGCGCGTGGCTTCACTTCAAAGGTCACAATGCCACCACCCAAGCGCTGCTGTTTTTGCGCGAGTGCGTATTGCGGATGCGATGGCAAGCCGGGGTAATAGACGCGCGCCACCCCAGGCTGCTGTTCCAGCCATTGCGCCAAAGCCAGGGCACGTGCGGCATGTGCTTCCATGCGCACTTGCAAGGTTTCCAGCCCTTTGACAAACACCCAGGCATTAAAGGCACTCATGGTCACGCCTGCCGTGCGCAAAAAGGCATACACCGGCTCAATCAGCGCCTTGCTACCAAGCACCGCGCCTCCCAATACCCTGCCCTGACCATCGATATATTTGGTGGCAGAATGGATGACAATATCAGCTCCCAGCTTGAGCGGTCGTTGCAATGCTGGCGTGCAAAAGCAGTTATCAACCGCCAGATAGGCGCCAGCCGCATGCGCAAGCTCCGCCAGCTTGGCAATATCACCGACTTCGGTCAGCGGGTTTGAAGGTGTTTCAGCAAAAAACAGCTTGGTATTCGGCTTGGCAGCCGCTTGCCAGGCATCCACATCCGTCAGGGAAACCAGCGTCACTTCCAGACCCCAACGCTTGAGGATATTGGTGAATAATTGCACCGTTGTCCCAAAAATACTGCGCGATGCCACAATATGATCACCCGCACTGCAAATGCCCATAATGCAGGCGAGAATCGCAGACATACCACTCGAGGTTGCCACACACTGCTCCGCGCCTTCCAATGCGGCCAGTTTGTCCTGAAACATGGTGACTGTCGGATTGGTAAAGCGTGAGTAAATATTGCCGGGCTCGGTGCCGCCAAATCGCGCTGCCGCTTGCGCTGCATTTTTAAAGCGGAAGCTGGAATTTAAAAACAGGGCCTCTGAGTTTTCGCCAAACTCGGTAGTCAAAGTGCCAGCACGCACAGCCAGCGTTTCCAAATGGTATTGATCGTTCATGATTCCTCAAACTTCTGTCCGGTGCGGACATTCCTGCACAAGCATCCTGACTTGCGCTCTGGACAATAAAAAACCCGTTTCAGCATTGCGCTAAAACGGGTCTTTGGGGCTCTCGCTTTAGCGGTATTTATAATGCGCTCGCAAGCTGAGTTTGGCTTCGTTTAAAGTTCGCCACTCAAATCAGCGCAATTTCATTAAACGCCTTTTGCTGGCGCCTGTCAACTTTTACTCGGCACCGACCAGGTCTGTAGATAACAGATTCAAATCCAGCTGCGTGGTCGAGTTAGGCGGCAATTGCTTTTTATTCATATCACTGCGCGCAGACTCAATACGGTTTAAATAAGCCGCATCAATATCGCCAGTGACATACTTGCCATCAAAACAACTACAGTCAAATTCAGTCATGTGCGGATTGGACTTGGCAATGCTTTCACGCAAGGCATCCAGGTCCTGATAAATCAGCGCATCAGCACCGATTTCGGCACAAATCTCTTCATCGGTACGATTAGTCGCCAACAACTCATGACGGCTAGGCATATCAATGCCATATACGTTTGGATAACGCACTGGCGGCGCCGCTGAAGCGAAGTAAACCTTGTTAGCACCTGCATCACGTGCCATTTGCACGATTTGCTGCGAGGTGGTGCCACGCACAATAGAGTCATCAACCAGCAATACGTTTTTGCCCTTGAACTCAATGCCGATCGGGTTCAGTTTCTGGCGCACAGATTTTTTACGCAAGGCCTGACCCGGCATAATAAATGTGCGGCCGATATAGCGGTTTTTGATAAAGCCTTCACGGTAATCCAGACCCAAGGCAATCCCTAATTGCAATGCACTCGGGCGGCTGGTATCCGGGATAGGAATCACCACATCAATTTTTTTATCCGCCCATTCGCGTTTAATCTTTTCGGCCAGCAAGGTACCCATGTCCAGACGGGTCTGGTAAACAGAGACACCATCGATCACTGAGTCAGGGCGTGCCAGGTAAACGTATTCAAAAATACATGAGGTCAGTTTTGGATTCGTTGCGCATTGACGACTGAATAAATTGCCGTCCATATCGATAAATACCGCCTCACCTGGCTCAACATCACGCACCATGGTGAAACCCAGTACATCCAGTGCGACGCTTTCAGAGGCGATAATATATTCAGTCCCTTTGTCGGTCACTTGTTTGCCAATCACCAGAGGGCGAATACCATGTGGGTCACGGAAGGCCAGCAAACCAAAGTTGGCGATCATCGCCACCACGGCATAAGCCCCCTTACAACGTCTGTGCACGCCAGCAACGGCATCAAACACCATATCGCTATTGAGCAAGGCGTTTTTAGAAGTACTTTCAATTTCGTGCGCCAGCACGTTTAGTAATACTTCTGAGTCGGAGTTGGTGTTGATGTGACGCAAATCTTGCCTGAACATTTCAGACTTGAGTTGCTCGGAGTTGGTCAGGTTACCGTTATGGCCCAAGACGATACCGAAGGGTGAGTTGACATAGAATGGCTGTGCCTCAGCAGCACTAGACGAGCCTGCTGTCGGATAACGTACATGGGCGATACCCACATTACCGACCAGATTGCGCATATGGCGTGTGTGAAATACATCTTTCACCAGACCATTGTTTTTATGCATGTGGAAAGTGTTGCCATCACAAGTGACGATACCAGCGGCATCCTGACCACGGTGCTGTAATACCAGCAATCCGTCATACAACAACTGATTCACCGGGTTCTTGCCTACAATACCGATAATTCCACACATAGCGACATCCTATCAAACACTTGATTACAAATTAAATGGCAGATTCATCTACCCGCTGATGATCCAAATGTACGTGCCTAGCAATACTAGATGGCATCCATGGCAGTAATTTCAAGACCAACGCTTCTACTGGCGCACTGAATGTTGCATTTGTCCAGCGCGGATCCTTGGGCAAATCCGTCATGGCTGCCAGCATCACCAGGATACAGACCACCAACACGCCTTTAACAATACCAGCCAAACCGCCGAGCACCCTGTTCAGCCCGCCCAAACCGACCGCCTTGATCAAGGTGGTCAGCAACAAGGCGAGCAAGGCACTGACAAACAGCACCAGTAAAAACACCACTAAAAAAGCCGCCATGGCTTTTACCGCCTCGCCAGGAATCTGCTCTGGCATATAGGCGATCACCTCACCGTTAAAACGATTCGCGAGGTAAAAAGCCAGTATCCAGCCCAGCACAGAAAACAATTCACGGATGGCACCGCGCATCAGCCCGACCAAAATGGAGAAGCCGATAATACCTAATACCAGATAATCAAAAACAGTCATGGCCTATATCAGGATTTGCTGGCCACAATACCGCTAAACCCGGCCGCTTCCAGTTTTTTCAAGGCAGCTGCAGCATCATTACGAGTAGCATAGGTACGCGTACGCAAGCGTAGTTTCTGACCAGCTGCATCCACTTTTTCCGTGGCTGATTCGAATCCTGCCTGCTTCAGCTTGCCTTGCAGGGTTTCCAGGTTTTTCGGGTCAGAGAACACGCCAAACTGCACAAAGAACTTACCAGTTTTTTTATCGGATGCAATAGACTCTTCTTTAGCTTCAGGCTTGACCGCCGCAACTTTGGGTTCAACGGTTGGTACGGGTTTAACTGGTGCAGGCGCGACAACAGGCTTGGCAGGCTCTGTTTTTACCTGTTTTTGTGGCGTTGCTACTACTGCGGGCGCAGAAACTGGCGCTTCTTCAATATTAGCCTCAGCCACTTCGGAAGCATTATTTTCTGATGTATTGGTCGCTGGTGCAGCTTCGTTATCCAATACAACTTCATCATCAGGTAACTCAAGGATAGGCTCACGGTTGGCCTGGCGATTGACCACCGTAATTTCAACGTTATCATGGCTGGATTCGATCACCCGGTCTTTAAGCACAAAGGGCAATACAATCAGCATCAAAACCACCAGGGTGATCGCACCTACCAACCGCCTGCG
Source organism: Methylophilus sp. UBA6697 (assembly GCF_002454655.1). Taxonomy (NCBI): domain Bacteria; kingdom Pseudomonadati; phylum Pseudomonadota; class Betaproteobacteria; order Nitrosomonadales; family Methylophilaceae; genus Methylophilus; species Methylophilus sp. UBA6697. The sequence continues at coordinate 86,306 of NZ_DKJH01000021.1, read as the reverse complement.
GGCAGTTTTCTTGAGCAACAGTTCGTTGTCTGTCAAAGCATCTCTCGCCATACTGTTTTGAGGTTCACATTCAGTTCTATGTATACACGTGGCGTTTTTACGCAACCCACTGATCAGGCGTTAATTCGAGTATTGCAGCTACAGTGAAGAATGAGCCGAACACAATAATTTTATCATTTTTTGCCGCTTTTTTATAAGCCGTTCGCAATGCGGCGGGCAAATCAGCATGCAGGTGAATATGGGCCCGCGGCACTTTCTGACTTAAGCACGTTTGCAAGTAATCAAGCGCTGCTGCGCGCGGATGCTGGATGGGGGCAATATGCCACGTATCAATCACCGGATGCAGGATGTCCACTACGCTGGCAATATCCTTATCAGACAACATGGAGAATACGGCAATCACCTGGCCGCCATCGGCACTCAGGCGCTGCAAGTTGTCACATAATGCACGCGCAGCATGTGGGTTATGTGCTACATCCAGAATCACATCCGGCGCGTGCTGCAAGTATTGAAAACGGCCAGTGACCTCTGTGCCGGTTAACGCCTGCAACAGTTGACCTTCCGTGACTGGCAATGTTGCTTGCAAAGCACGCACGGCAAATATCACGCTCGCGGCATTATTCCACTGGTAATGCCCAAACAAGCGCAAGTTGCCTATATCCAGCTGACCTTGTGCATCCCGATAGTGCGCGTATTGTGTATCCGAGATATCAATCTGGTAATCCACGCCAAAGCGGTTTAACTTCACTGCCAGCGTATCGGCATGCGCCAATAATGACGCTGGCGGCGCCACATCGCCGCAAATGGCAATCTGCTGCTGGCGATAAATGCCCGCTTTTTCGTGACCGATCAATTCGCGGGTATCACCCAGAAACTCCATGTGATCGAGATCGACATTGGTGACAATCGCACAATCAGCATCGACAATATTCACCGCGTCCAGGCGCCCGCCCAGACCAACCTCAAGAATAACGACGTCCAATGGCTGTTGCTCAAAGGCCCATAATGCTGCCAACGTACCCATTTCAAAATAGGTCAGCGTGATATCCCCACGTGCCTGCTCTACGGCGGCAAAGGCGTCACACAGCAAGGCATCGGCAATGACATTGGTATTGAAACGAACACGTTCCTGGTAATGCACCAGATGTGGCGAGGTATAACAGCCGACCTGGTAACCGGCAGCGCTATAAATACGTTCCAGCATGGCGCAGGTAGAGCCTTTGCCATTGGTACCACCAACGGTGATCACGGTAAACGGAAACGCTAGCTGCAGGCGTGCAGCGACTGTTTGCACCCTGCCCAAGCCCATCTCGATGGATTTGGGGTGCAGGGATTCGATGTAGCCGAGCCAATCCTCAACTGTTTGGGGAAGCTCGGGTATCACAGGTGGCATCAGGCAGCTTTGGTAATATTCAAGAAACTGGACAATACCTGGCTCAGTTTGGCACGCATTTCACGGCGATCGACAATCATATCGATGGCACCATGCGTCAGCAGGAACTCTGCGCGCTGGAAGCCTTCAGGCAAAGTCTCGCGTACCGTTTGCTCAATCACGCGCGGGCCGGCAAAACCAATCAGCGCATTCGGTTCGGCCACAATCACATCCCCCAGCATGGCAAAACTGGCTGACACACCGCCCATGGTCGGATCCGTCAACACGGAGACATATGGCAACCCGGCTTCAGACAGTTTGGTCAACGCGGCACTGGTTTTAGCCATTTGCATCAATGACAACAGGCCTTCTTGCATACGTGCACCGCCACTGGCAGAAATACAAATAAATGCAGACTTGTGCTGGATGGCATCTTGTACACCGCGTACAAAGCGCTCACCAACCACAGAGCCCATGGAGCCGCCCATAAACTTGAATTCAAATACGGCAGCCACCACCGGCACGCCCTCAACCGTGCCGCGCATCACAATCAGCGCATCTTTTTCTTTCACATCACGCTGGGCAGTTTTCATGCGCTCGGCGTAAGTTTTACTGTCTTTAAACTTTAAGGCATCCACCGGCGTGACGTCAGCGCCAATTTCAACACGGCCTTCTGCATCCAGCAATACATCCAGGCGAGCACGTGCGCCGAGTCGGTGATGATGGCCACACTGCGGACATACTTCCAGGTTGGCATCCAGGTCAGTACGGTAAAGTACTGTTTGGCAGGCATCACATTTATGCCATAAGCCTTCTGGCACATTACGTTTTTGTACCGAGCCAACAGCACGTTTAATTTTTTGTGGAATCTTGTCTAACCAACTCATAGCTTCTCCTGCTTTTATATTGCGATATGCTGAAAACCTGAATACACCGGTCTATACAGAATCAATCGCCGTACGCAATTCTTTCGTTAATGTTTGCACATTGGCAATCAGGTTGTCGGCATTAGCGCTTTCAATCGCCAATACCATACGACTACCCACCACTACCGCATCGGCAATCGCCGCTACTTCACGTGCAGTCGCCGCGTCTTTCACACCAAAACCAACACCAATCGGCAAGCTGGTCTGCTGACGAATTTCTGTCACGCGCTTTTTCACCTCAACAATATCCAGGTTAGCCGCCCCCGTCACGCCCTTGAGCGAGACGTAATACAAAAAGCCTGTCGCCTGCTTCACGATCAACTCGGTACGTGATGGCTCGGTGGTCGGTGACAACAGGAAAATACTATCAATATCCGCACCTGCCAGTTCCTGGTTAAAGACTTCACACTCTTCAGGCGGATAATCGACCGTGAGCACGCCATCGACACCAGCCTCTTTCGCCAAGGCAACGAACTGGGTACTCCCCATGGCTTCAATCGGGTTGGCGTATCCCATCAGTACGATAGGCGTTGTTTGGTTGGTTGCGCGAAACGCTTTCACCATGGCCAATACTTTACGCAGGCCCATTTTGTGTACCAATGCACGCTCACTGGCGCGCTGGATCACCGGGCCATCCGCCATTGGATCAGAAAACGGCACGCCCAGCTCAATCATATCGGCACCCGCTTCTACCAGCGCGTGCAACAAAGGCACGGTTTGATCAGGGTGCGGATCGCCCGCTGTAATGTAGGGAATCAGTGCCTTTTTACCTTGTGCCTTGAGGGTGGCAAATACAGATTGAATGCGGGACATAAGAATGCTTTTTTAATTAATTCAAATAATGACAGTGGATCTGCAATGCATGGCTGCGCGGATGCGTTTGACAAGCGCAGTCATGCAGGCAAAAGGTCACAGGGTAATATTAGCCAAACGTGCCACGGTGTTAATGTCTTTGTCACCACGGCCAGAAAGATTTACCAGCACCACCTGATCCGGAGACATGGTTTTGGCCAGTTTCTCAGCATGCGCCAAGGCGTGGCTGGATTCCATCGCGGGGATAATGCCTTCAGTACGGCACAGGTTATGGAAAGCCGTCATGGCTTCTTCATCGGTAATCGCCACGTATTCAGCGCGCTTGATGTCTTTTAACCAGGCATGCTCAGGGCCAACGCCAGGATAATCCAGGCCGGCAGAGATCGAGTGCGTTTCAATAATATTGCCATCTTCATCTTGCATCAGGTAGGTACGGTTACCGTGCAACACACCGATCGGGCTATTCGCCGTTAATGGCGCGGCATGCTGGCCAGTGCTCAAACCATGTCCGCCCGCTTCAACGCCAATCAGGCGTACGCCTTCGACATCAATATATGGATAGAATATACCCATGGCATTAGAGCCGCCGCCGACACAGGCAACGATGGCATCTGGCTGACGCCCTATCATTTCCTGCATTTGATCTTTCGCTTCGATACCAATGACCGCCTGGAAATCGCGCACCATCATCGGATAAGGATGTGGACCTGCCACAGTACCGATAATGTAGAACGTATTGGAGATATTGGTCACCCAGTCACGCATGGCTTCATTCAATGCGTCTTTCAGGGTTTTTGAACCACTTTCGACGGGCACCACAGTGGCACCCAGCAACTTCATACGGAACACATTTGGCGCCTGGCGTTTGACATCCTCGGCTCCCATATAGACCACGCACTCCAGGCCCAGGCGAGCAGCAATCGTCGCGGTCGCTACGCCATGTTGCCCGGCACCGGTTTCCGCAATGACGCGCGGCTTACCCATGCGTTTGGCCAGCAATGCCTGGCCGATAGTATTGTTGATTTTGTGCGCGCCGGTATGGTTTAAATCTTCACGCTTAAGGTAGATTTGTGCACCGCCCACTTTTTCAGACAGGCGTTTAGCATGATAAATCGGGCTGGGACGGCCAACAAAGTGCTTGAGATCATAAGCAAATTCAGCCAGAAATTCAGGGTCGTGACGGTATTTTTCATACATCACCCGCAGTTCTTCCAAGGCTTCCACCAGGGTTTCTGCGACAAAAACGCCACCAAAAGGGCCAAAATGACCGCGCTCATCTGGCATGTCATAGACTTGCATGCGTTACTCCGTATCTCGTTTTCTACTCAAACCGCCCATTACGTGCAGCATCACACTGCACCACCTGCTGCATGAATGCAGCTATTTTTTGCGGGGATTTTATCCCCTTTTGTGCTTCTACCCCGCCACTCACATCCAATGCATAAGGCTGCACCTGACGTGTGGCTTGCAGGACATTTTCCGGATTTAAACCACCGGCCAATATCAATGGCTTTTGCAAACCTGCAGGGATTAGCGACCAGTCAAATGCCTCCCCTGTACCGCCCACCGCTTTCTCAGAGTAGGTATCCAGCAACAAGGCTGAAGCTGACGCAAAATCAAGCTCGCATTGTACCAAATTTACCCCTGGTTTGACGCGGATTGCTTTGTAATATGGCAGATTAAATTGCGCGCAATAGTCTGCCGACTCATCCCCATGAAACTGTAAACAATCCAGGCCTGTGCTTGCCATCACCTGCTGCACCTCTTCAGGCGATGCATTCACAAACAAGCCGACTTTGCTTACAAAGGGCGGGAGTGCTGCTATGATTGCCTGGGCTTGTGCCGCCGTGACCGCGCGTGGGCTAGGCGCATAAAACACAAAACCCAGCGCATCTGCACCTGCGGCAATCGCCGCCAATGCATCTTCCAGGCGGGTAATCCCGCAAATCTTTACCCTGGTTCTCGTCATATTGTTTATTTACTTTCTTTAGTCCCAATGCGCTTCACACACGGGCAATTGCCAGTGGCCGTCATACTCTACCCCGGTAAAATACAAACCATCGGGCATAAACGTAGGGGGTGAAAGACGCCTGTCTTTATGTTGCAGCAAATCGGCAAATGCGTCCGGGCTCAACTTGCCCTGCCCGACATAGACTAACGCGCCCACCATATTACGAATCTGGTGCTGTAAAAAGGCATTCGCCTTAAAACTGAAAATGATGTATCGCCCATGTTGTGTAATATCGGCACGATGCATCGTGCGTATTGGCGTTCTGGCCTGGCACTCACTGGCACGAAAAGCGCTAAAATCATGCTCGCCCACTAAGCTTGGCACTGCTTGCTGCATCAATGCAATATCCAGCGGCCTGTGGTACCAGCCCACACGCCCGTGCTGGCTGGCTGGCGCCACAGCATGATTATGCAACACATACTGGTAGCTGCGCGCACGTGCACTAAACCTGGCATGAAAATCCTCAGCCACCTCAACCGCCCACAATATACGTACCCAGACTGGCAAGTGCGCATTGGTGCCACGCACCCAGGCACTCAATGGTCTGACAACTGAAGTTTCAAAATGTGCCACTTGCATCAAGGCATGCACGCCTGAATCGGTACGTCCAGCCGCATGCAAACGTACTTTTTCACCGCCGACCTGTGCAATGGCTCGCTCAATGGCATCTTGCACGCCTGCGGCATTTGGCTGACTTTGCCATCCTTGAAAATAGGCGCCGTGATATTCAATGCCAATCGCAATTTTCATGGCGCCTAGTATAAGGGCTGTCTGTCATTACGCCAAATCAGGCCACACCGCCAGTGAGTCTCAGTGAAAAATGAACAAGGCCGGGAACCCGGCCTTGATTTACGCTAATTTTGCCAGTAATTCGCTGGCTCGTTGCCGCTGGCGCTCGCCACCTTCTGCGATCACCTCATCGATCAGTTCCTTGGCGCCCACCACATCTTCCATGTCAATATAGGCTTGGATCAAATCAAGTTTGGTGTTCACCTCTTCCGGTTCATCGGCGATCTCCTCAGCACTTGCCGTACCGCTATCGGCGACATCCAGGGATATCTCAGGGAAGGCAATACTGTCGGCTGCGGCCTCTACGGCAGGTGTTTCATTCAATGCAGCATCCGCAGAGCCCAGGCTAATTTCCTCAATTTCCAGAGCATCGTCACTCACACGCTCGCCAATCGCATCATTCGGGCCGCCCAGCTCCAGTGACAACTCAGGCAATGAGTCAAACACAGCATCCTCACTGGACAGCGTTTGCTCACCAGTGGTGGCTGACAATGGCTTGCTGCTTGCAGCCTCTGCACTTTGCGGAACATCATCCAGGTTTAGCGAAGGCAAATCCAGGGCTTTAGGTGTCAGTGCGAGGTCATCATCAATATTTAAAGTATCGCTGACATCATCACTGGTTGGCTCTACACTTGCCACTGAGGCTGGTTCAACCTCAAAGCGTAGCGTATCCGCAGCGCTGGTAGCATCCTCCGAGAACGCAAGCGTTGTGTCATTTTCACGCTGAGGGGCTGGTTCGTTCGTAAACGTATCAAGCGCCAACGCATCGTCATCGCTTGTGGCAGATAACGCATCAGCACCGGATTCAATCGTCACTTCTTCTGCCGCAGGGCGTACAGGGTTTTCAGCGGGAGTCGCTGGCTCAGCACTGGCAGCCGCCACCGCTTCTGAAGCCCCATCAAACTCCAAGGCAGGCGCTTCAAAGTTAAAGTGATATGCATCTTCTTCATTTTGTGTTTCTGCGACTGGCAGCACGGTTGTATTAGCTAAAGGTGCAACATCATTGACTGCTGCTGGCGTGGCCTGATATAACGTGTTCTCAGGATCCAGTTTCTGCCCCATGGCACTGACTTTGGACCAAGCAGCATCTGCCGGGCCAGCTTTGGCATAGACATCACTGGCCAGGGACTCAAACGCAGCTTTATTACCCGTTGTCTGATAAATTTCCAGCAACTTCAACTTGAGCTCCTGACGCTCGGGATCTTTCTGAATCGCGTCTTTCAGAATCTCTTCAGCTTGTGCATCGCGACCATAGGCCATGTACACTTCTGCTTCGGCAATCGGATCCACATCGTGCGAATCTATCATGCCGCCGACACCGCTTTGCGAGAAATCCGTCAGGAAAGAAGTGTCGCCAGAAGCGGCAGCTTGCGTATCCCCGAACACCGTATTGTTCTGCATTTCGGTGGCTGGTGACGTGACAATCACATCTTCAAAATTATCGATTTGTTTTTTACGGCGAATACGGATCAATGCCCAGACACACAGCAATACCGGCAAGGCGATCAATGCCAATGGCAACACCGGGCTGATGTTTTTCAGGCGCTCCAGCAATACATGCATAAACGATGGTTGCTGCACGGTCTCTACTGCGGGCTCCTCTACAGGCAACTCAGGCTTGGCTGGCTCGGCAGTTGGTGTCGGTTTTTCCGGCACAACCGCGGCTGGTGGCACTTTGGTTTGCTCTGCAGGCGCTTTGGCAGCCTGCTCCGCCGGTTTTGGCTCTACTTTTGCATCAGGTTTTACTTCTGCTTTTGGCTCAGTTGCTGCCTGCGCAGCATTTTTCTCAGCCTGCGCCATGGCGCTATTCTTCATCTCCATCAGCTTTTTCATGTCTGCGACTTGTTTTTCAAGCGCAGCAGCACGAGACTGTTCCTCTTTGATGGCATTCGCTTTAGCGGTCGCATCCTCTGCCGCCGCCGAGGCTTTAGCTGCGGCCTTGTCAGCTTGCGTGGTTGACTTAGCATCACCGGCAGACAGCTTCAATACATCTTTGCCTGGTTTGGCTTGAGGCGCTGGTTTCTCACCTGCTGCACCAATCTTGCCTGCAGATTGCTGTGTATTACCACCAGTTTGGCTAGCTTCGCTTTCCTTGACCACTTTTGCCAGTGAATTTTTATAGGCCTGCCAGTTGGTCGCATGCTCGGCAATCAGGCTTTTTGCCTGCGGGCGACTGACACTATCCAGCGTAGCCTGATCTGGCATGCGAATAATCTTGCCCACCTTAAGGCGATTCATGTTTTTACCGTCAAACGCCTGCTGGTTAGACTGGTAAAGGGCTGCCAGCATTTGCTCCACGCTGACGTTATCAGGCTTCATTTGCCTGGCAATGGCATAAAGCGTATCACCGCGCTCAGTAGTCAACGCTTGCTCGGTGTTCGCAGCCTCATCCGCTGCCGCCTGTTTCGGTGCGGGCACCGCTGCAGGCTTAGATTGGCGAGGTTTACTGGGTTCGAATCTGGGCTCTGGGGCGGGCTGCTGACTTGCCTCTGGCACTCGCGCCGTATTATTGGTAGTGGCTGGTGGCACTGACTGGCCTGCTACAGGTAATCCGGCCGATTCAGAAACATAATTAGAGTTAAAACCAGGCGGATCCAGTAACAAGGTGTATTCCTTGACCAGGCGTCCGGTCGGCCAATCTACCTGAATCAACATATCCAGGAAGGCTTCGGTAATCGGCTGTGAGCTTGTCAGCTTAAGGATAGGCTGACCTTTGGTGTTGTTACCCACTTCAATTTTAATAAACGGATAAGAAGCTGGCTTTTCCAGCATCTGGTCCTGATAGACCTGCTCGCTGGCCAGTGTCGCCTGAATGCTGTTGAGCTCGGCTGGTGTCACCGCCAACAGCTCAATTTCCGCATTGAGCGGCTCACCAAGTTTTGAGCTGGAAATCATGCTACCCAAACCGGCAGCATGCGCCGAGAGGGCCGTACTCAAACTCAAGGCAAAGGCTATTTTTTTTAATTGAAATTTACTCACCGATTAACCCTTATTCATTCATGGCGCTTGTCAAAATAGCATCATTCACACAGCCACGCAAGCACGCCCAGGCGGCTTGGGAGCAATAAATACACCGATTTGAGGCTATAGTCCCCATTAAACCGCATTATATAAAAAGCAAAAGCCCGAAAAGACCATGATTTCATTAATAAATCATGGCTTTACGGGCTGCTATTTAATCAATTACTTAAGCTTCTACCAGAATTCTCAACATTCTGCGCAAAGGCTCTGCTGCCCCCCACAATAACTGGTCGCCCACCGTGAAGGCGGACAGGTATTCGCCACCCATCGCCAGTTTGCGCAAACGGCCTACCGGCGTTGTCAGTGTGCCGGTAATGGCCGCTGGCGTGAGCTCGCGCATACTGATCTCACGCTCGTTAGGAATCACCTTGGCCCATTCGTTGGCTTCGGCCAGCATCTGGTTGATTTCATCCAGTGGCACATCTTTGCGCAGCTTGAGTGTCAACGCCTGCGAGTGGCAGCGCATGGCACCAATGCGTACACATAAACCATCGATCACGATCGGGTTGGCTTCACGGCCTAAAATCTTGTTGGTTTCAACGCCGCCCTTCCACTCTTCTTTGCTTTGGCCATTACCCAGATCTTTATCAATCCATGGGATCAGGCTGCCAGCCAGGGGCACACCAAAATTAGCGGTTGGCAGCGCTTCACTACGAATCGTCTCCGCCACGGTTTTGTCGATTTGCAGGATCGCAGAGGCAGGATCTGCCAGCAAGCCAGCCACAGAGGCATTCACCACACCCATCTGGCTAATCAGCTCACGCATATTCTGAGCACCTGCACCTGAAGCCGCCTGGTAAGTCATGGATGTCGCCCACTCCACCAGATCAGCCTTAAACAGGCCGTTTAATGCCATCAGCATCAAAGACACGGTACAGTTACCGCCAACCCAGTTATTGCCGCCATTGGCTAATGCATCTTTAATGACATGCATATTGACCGGGTCTAAAATGATCACGGCGTCTTGCTCCATGCGCAAGGTTGAAGCCGCATCAATCCAGTGACCACGCCAGCCAGTCGCACGTAATTGCGAGAACACCTCACTGGTGTAATCGCCACCCTGGCAAGTCACAACCACGTCCATCTGACGCAAAGCGTTGATATCCCTGGCATCTTTTAATGCAGGAGAATCTTTACCCACTTTAGGCGCAGCACCACCTGTTTGCGAGGTCGTGAAAAATTGCGGCTCGATATCCGCAAAATCATTTTCCTGCATCATGCGCTGCATCAGCACAGACCCAACCATGCCGCGCCAGCCTACAAACCCTACTTTTAACATAGTGACTCGATATTTCAGCCGGATCATCCGGCATTAACAATAAATTATTTGGACGATTTCTGAACAGCTTCACCCGCTTGTTCAATATCTTTACCCATGCCATTAATGGTGTTGCAGCCTGCTAACACCAACACCGTCAATACTAATGTCATCCATTTCGCCATATTATTCTCCCAATGACTAATCCCTGAAGTTACCGTATTTCAATGGGAAATCGGTAATACTTTTTTTCACAAATGCGATCGCCTCTTGCAGCACATCGCGCTTGGCACCATTGACACGCACTGTATCTCCCTGGATGCTCGCCTGTACCTTCATGCCGCTATCTTTAATCAGCTTGGTGATTTTCTTGGCCAGGTCACTATCAATGCCATCACGCACATGCAGCTCTTGCTTCACCTTGTTGCCTGACACTTTTTGCACATCCTTGTGCTCCAGGCGCTTGGATGACTCAGGCTCTTTTTTTTCCATGGCTGGCAACAAGATGTCTTTCACCTGATCCAGCTGAAAGTCGTTGTCACCAAACAAGGTAATCACTTTGTCTTTTTCGTTAAAATCGACTTTGGCCGACGTGCCCTTGAAATCATAACGATTGGTGATCTGCTTGACAGAAGCATCAATCGAATTTTTCAAATTGACCATATCAACTTCAGACGTAATATCAAAACTTGGCATATTTTCTTTCTCCTACACCAACTAGAAATTGCGCAGCTTGAGCAAGGCATACGACCGCAGGCAGTACATCAAGTACGACAAGGGCGTATAACTCGGCTCAAGCAAGCAAGTTCGGTTGGTCTTATTCGAAGTGGCAGACGTAGTCTACTGTTTCCAACACTTCAATATCGAAGCTGGAGTTACCAGGCACTGTGAATTTCTCGCCGCCCTTATAGGTTGTCCAGTTATCTTCGTCTTTTTGACGGACTTTGCACACGCCATCATTAATTTCCATCAACTCAGGTGAGCCGGTGTTAAAGGTCAATGTGCTAGGGAAAATCACGCCCACGGTACAGCGTGTGCCATTCGGGAACAACACAGTGTGGCTCACACATTTACCATCGAAATAAACGTTGGCTTTCTTTTTTACGCTGACATTATCAAATTGTGCCATTTTTAAATTCCTAATCAATACTAGTTACGACTATATCTTAAAACTGAACGGACGGCATGAACAGCGCCGCCCACAGAGCCTGCTTTACATGGCAGCGACGATCTGGTCACCCATTTCAGAGCAAGAAACTTTCTTGGTGCCCTCTTCGTAGATATCACCCGTGCGGTAGCCTGCTGCCAATACTTTTTTCACTGCATTTTCAATGCGGGTCGCAGCCGCTTCATTATCAAAGCTGTAACGCAACATCATCGCCACGGACAGAATCGTCGCAATCGGGTTGGCCAGGTTCTTGCCAGCAATATCCGGCGCAGAGCCATGTGAAGGCTCATACAAGCCTTTTTTGCTTTCATTCAAGGAAGCAGACGCCAGCATGCCGATAGAGCCGGTCAGCATCGAAGCTTCATCAGATAAGATGTCACCAAAAATGTTGCCGGTAACCATGACGTCAAACTGCTTAGGATTACGAATCAGCTGCATGGCGGCATTGTCGACGTACATATGGCTCAACTCCACTTCCGGATACTCTTTAGCCACATCAATGACGATCTCTTTCCAGAATTCGGTGGTTTCCAGCACGTTGGCCTTGTCCACAGAACACAACTTCTTGCCACGCTTCATAGCGATGTCAAAAGCCACATGCGCAATGCGACGCACTTCAGGCTCGCTGTAAATCATGGTGTTGAAACCTTCACGCACGCCCTGCTCGTTAGTGCGCATACCGCGTGGCTGGCCGAAATAAACGTCACCAGTCAGTTCACGCACGATCATGATATCCAGGCCTGCCACTACTTCTGGTTTCAAGGTAGAGGCATTCGCCAGCTCAGGAAACAGTACGGCAGGACGCAGGTTAGCGAACAAACCCAAGTCCTTGCGGATAGCTAGCAAGCCGCGCTCAGGACGCAATGGGCGGTCCAGGTTGTCGTACTGCGGACCACCGACGGCGCCCAGCAAGACGGCGTCAGCTTTACGACAGACCTCTTGCGTAAACTCAGGGTATGGATGACCGAACTGGTCATAAGCCTGGCCGCCCAAAGGCGCTTCCGTAAAGGTCATGTCCAGGCCGTCTTTTTTCAATACTTCCAGTACGCGCAACGCTTGCGCAATAATTTCCGGGCCAATGCCATCACCTGGCAATACAGCAATATTTAATGCCATTTAAAAATTCCTTTTATTTTTTGATGCATTCTCTTTGCGAGAGAAGACACGTTCCATTAAGCAAATAACCAGGGCTGACTTTGTTTGTGCTTTTCTTCAAAAGCACGGATCTCATCCGTATGCTGTAAAGTCAGGCCGATTTCATCCAGGCCGTTGAGCAGGTTGTGCTTACGGGTAGGCGTAATTTCAAAACTGAATGACTGGCCAGAAGGCGTGGTCACCGTTTGTGCGGCCAAATCGACATTCAGTGTATAGCCTTCATTGGCCAGGCATTCTTTGAACAGGCTATCGACTTGCTCAGCTGAGGCCACAATCGGCAAAATGCCATTCTTATAGCAGTTGTTAAAGAAAATGTCGGCAAAGCTAGGCGCAATAATCACGCGAAAACCTTGGTCCTCAATCGCCCATGGCGCGTGTTCGCGCGAAGAGCCGCAACCAAAGTTATCGCGCGCCAGCAGTACTTGTGCGCCCTGATAACGTGGCTGGTTCAAGACAAATTCGGTATTGAGCGGACGGGTACTGCAATCCATGCCAGGTTCGCCATAGTTGGTATAACGCCACTCATCAAACAAGTAAGGGCCAAAGCCAGAACGTTTAATCGATTTCAAAAACTGTTTCGGGATAATGGCATCAGTATCGACGTTGGCACGATCCAGCGGACAGGCTAGCCCATTTAAAGTAGTAAATGCTTTCATGATGTTCTCCTCTTATGCGCTACGCACGTCCACAAAGTGACCGGCAATCGCAGCAGCGGCAGCCATTTCCGGGCTCACCAGGTGCGTACGACCACCCGGGCCCTGGCGGCCTTCAAAGTTACGGTTAGAGGTAGAGGCACAGCGCTCGCCCGGGCTCAAACGGTCTGCGTTCATGGCCAGGCACATGGAGCAACCTGGCTCACGCCATTCAAAACCAGCCTCAATAAAAATCTTGTCCAGGCCTTCAGCTTCGGCCTGGCGCTTCACCTGTCCGGAGCCTGGCACGACCATCGCCAGTTTGATATTGCTGGCCACTTTTTTACCTTTGGCGACACCGGCTGCAGCGCGCAAATCCTCAATGCGGGAATTTGTGCATGAACCAATAAAAATCTTATCCAGCTGAATTTGATCAATTGGCGTATTCGCTGACAAGCCCATGTATTTCAAGGCGTTTTCTATACTGGTGCGCTTGGTTGCATCCACTTCTTTCGCCGGATCCGGCACCGTCGAGCCGATTGGCAGCACTTGCTCAGGTGAGGTGCCCCAGGTCACTTGCGGCGCAATTTCAGCACCATTCAAGGTCACCACGGTATCAAACTCTGCGTCAGCTTCAGAGTTCAGCGTAGTCCAGTAAGCCACCGCTTTGGTCCAGTGGTCNNTCAATCGCCATATTACACAGCGTCATACGGCCTTCCATGGACAAGCTACGAATCACTTCGCCACCGAACTCAATCGCATAGCCAGTACCGCCAGCAGTCCCGATTTTGCCAATAATAGCCAATGCCACGTCTTTCGCGGTCACACCTTTGCCAAGCTGGCCATCAACACGCACCAGCATGCTTTTGGATTTTTTGGCCACCAGTGTTTGTGTCGCCAACACGTGTTCTACTTCTGAGGTACCAATACCATGCGCCAAGGCACCGAAAGCGCCATGGGTAGAGGTATGGCTATCGCCACAGACCACGGTCATGCCTGGCAAGGTTGTACCATTTTCAGGCCCGATGACGTGGATAATGCCCTGGTCTTTGTTTTTAAACGGGAAATACACCAAAGCGCCAAACTCTTTGATGTTGTTGTCCAGCGTTTCTACCTGCAGACGCGAGATCGGGTCTTCAATGCCTTTGTCCCAATCTTTGGTCGGTGTATTGTGGTCAGGGTTCGCCACAATACTGGAGTTACGCCATGGCTTGCGGCCAGCCATGCGCAAGCCTTCAAACGCCTGCGGGCTGGTGACTTCGTGTACCAGGTGACGGTCGATATAAATCAAACAGGTGCCATCAGATTCCTCATGCACCACATGCGATTCCCACAATTTGTCGTACAGCGTTTTGCCTGCCATGACTGTTCCTTTCTTACCACGCAAATATTGATAAAACTCGCGCAGAATACCTAAGTTTTAATACCCTTACAAGAAGATAGTTTATACTAGTATTAAGACTAATAGGATAAACAAATCAAATGGATACGAGAAGGCAGGAACTGGCAGAATTTCTGCAAGCCATGCGTCAGCGTGGTACCCCGGAAGAATTCGGATTCCCTTCTGGTTCACGCCGCCGCACACAAGGTTTACGCCGCGAAGAAGTCGCACAACTGGCCAGCATCAGTGCGACCTGGTACACCTGGATAGAGCAGGCACGCGAAGTCAATGTCTCAGCCGAAGCGCTGGACAGGCTGGCAACAGCCTTGAAACTCAGCAAGTCTGAACGCAGTTATTTGTTTGATATGGCCGACAGACGTGATCCACAAGCACACCAAAACGAAGTCGATACGGCCCCGGAAACACTGGTCGCCATGCTGAACCAGATGCAGATTCCCGCCTATGTGATGGGCCGCACCTGGGATATCCTGGCCTGGAACCAGCCAGCAGAGACATTATTTACCGGACTGCTGGACGTCGCCTGGCCGAAGACCCAGCGCCCAAACCTGCTGCGCTTTGTGTTTGCCAATCCGCAAGCCCGGCAGTTTGTCGTTAATTGGGAGATGCGTGCACGCCGCCTGGTGGCTGAATTTCGCGCAGACTGCCGCTCGAGATTAGAGGAACCTGAGGTCAAGCAACTGGTCAGTGAGTTAAGTACCGCCAGTGTAGAATTTACCCAATTCTGGAAACAACACGATGTACTGGAACGACAAGGCGGACAACGTGAATTTCAACATCCAGTGCATGGATTGATTCACTTTCAACAAGTCACGCTGAAGCCTGTAGAGCAGGAGCAACTGAAACTGGTGCTTTTGCAACCAACCAGCACAGCAAATTCATGAGAAAATGTTAACCAAAAATCAGACCGCTTAAAATGTTATGAAAATATATGCACTCCTCTTCATCAGCACACTCAGCCTGCACGCAAACGCTGAACCAGTTAGTGTAGAAACAGCAAGCCCAGAATCTGCCAATGCTGCAACGCAAGACAGCTGGCTGGGGCAGCTTAAAAACCACCTGACGGATGTATGGCAAAAATCCGATCAAACCGATTTATATGTACCGCTGGTGACTTATCACAACAGAAGCATGTACTCGAAAGAGAAAGTTGATTCGTTTAACGAGCGTCCGTGGGGGCTGGGTATAGGCAAGTCGCACCGCGATGCCAACAGCAACTGGGATGGCTATTATGTGATGGCGTTTAAAGACTCACATGATGACTGGGAGCCAATTGTGGGCTACGGACATGTGAAAAACCTGGCGGGCCAGGCCAGTGGCTTGAATGCAGGGGTGGGATTAACCGCAGGCTTCACGGCCAGAAGTGATTACAACTATAAACCGCTACCTGTATTGTTGCCGATTGCAGCAGTGGGATACGATAAAGTGATCGTCAACGCCACCTATGTGCCGGGCACCAAAGGCAATGGCAATGTGCTGTTTATGTGGTCAACCGTCGCGTTTTAAAGAGTATTTGCCAGCGCAATTAAAGGCGAATCAGCTTATATTCCAGCGCATCTTTCAAGGCCAGCCACGAAGCTTCAATGATGTCTGACGACACGCCGATGGTCGTCCAGTTACTGTGCTGATCGGTGGATTCAATGAATACCCGCACTTTGGCCGCCGTGGCCTGGTTAGAATCCAGCACACGGACCTTGTAATCGACCAGCTTGATATCTTTAATCACTGGGTAGAACTGCTCCAGCGCTTGTCGCATAGCTTTATCCAGCGCATTTACCGGGCCATCTCCTTGCGCAGTGGCGCTGGACTCTTGTTCGTTCACGCAAATCTGAATTGTCGCCCTGGAATTTTTGGCATGGGCCGAAGGTTCGTCGATATTGACGTTGTAATGCTTGAGGCTAAAAAATGGCTCAAACTTACCTAGTAACTTTTGCATGAGCAAATCAAATGAGCCCTCAGCATTTTCAAACTGGTAGCCCTCATGCTCGAGTGCTTTCAACTGCTCCAGTATCTTAACCGCCGCATCAGACTCTTTGGTCAGGCTCGGATCAATTTGCTGTAATTTGCGCAAAATCGCGCCGCGTCCCGCCACTTCTGACACCAGAATCTGGCGCTCATTACCCACCGTACCTGGGTTGATATGCTCGTAGGACTTCGGATTCTTATTCACGGCATCAATGTGCATGCCACCTTTATGGGCGAAAGCATCCTGCCCCACATACGGTGCTTTGTCGTTAAAAGCCACATTAGCCACTTCACTGACAAAACGCGCTGCCGCGGTTAATTCAGACAACTGTGACGCTGAAATACAGTCCAGGCCCAGCTTTAATTGCACATTGGGGATAATCGACACCAGATTGGCATTACCACAGCGCTCACCGATGCCATTTATCGTGCCCTGCACCTGCGTTGCCCCTGCTTGCACAGCAGCCACGGAGTTAGCCACCGCCATTTCACAGTCATTATGGCAATGTATGCCGACTTGAACGTATGGAAACTGCTTCACAACGGTTTCAGTGATGGTAAAGACTTCATTCGGGAAAGTGCCGCCGTTTGTATCACACAATGCCAGCACATCAGCCCCAGCATCCACTGCGGCTTGCAGGGTTTGCATGGCATATTCGCGATTGGCCTTGTAACCATCGTAGAAGTGTTCAGCATCAAACACCACCTCTTTGCCCTGCGCTTGTAAATAGGCAATGGTGTCACCTATCATGGCCAGGTTTTCCTGCAAGGTCGTGCGCAGGATATCGGTGACCTGGTAATCCCAGCTTTTGCCAAAAATCGCGACCGCCTGCGTGTTAGCAGAAAGTAGCGATTGCAAGTTCTTATCTTCAGCCGCGGCAATGCCGATGCGACGCGTACTGCCAAAAGCAATAATTTTGGCATGCTGCAATTGCAACTCACCGACGCGTGCGAAAAACTCAAGATCTTTAGGATTCGAACCAGGGTTTCCTGCCTCTATATACCCAATGCCCAGCTGGTCCAGGCGTTGCACGACCTTGAGTTTATCTTCAACGGAAAAAGACACGCCTTGCGCCTGCGCGCCATCACGCAACGTGGAGTCGTAAGCAATGACGCGTCGATTGGCCATAAAAATTATTTTTTACGGTTGTGCAAATTAGCCGCAATACGCATACGTAAAGCATTCAGCTTGATAAAGCCACCGGCATCTTTTTGATCGTAAGCGCCTTTGTCATCTTCAAACGTGGCAATGGTTGAATCAAACAATGAGTCGGTCTTGCTGTCACGACCCACGACAATCACGTTGCCTTTGTACAATTTCACGCGCACCCAGCCATTCACCGTCGCCTGTGTATGGTCGATCAGCGTTTGCAAGGCAACACGCTCAGGACTCCACCAGTAGCCGTTGTAAATCAGGCTGGCGTAACGTGGCATCAAGTCATCTTTCAAATGCGCCACTTCGCGGTCCAATGTGATGCTTTCAATCGCACGGTGTGCTTTGAGGATAATGGTACCGCCAGGCGTTTCGTAGCAACCACGAGACTTCATGCCCACATAGCGGTTTTCCACCAGGTCCAGACGGCCCACGCCGTGCTGACCACCAATACGGTTTAATTCGGCCAGAATCTCGTGTGCTTTCATGGCTTTGCCATTCAAGGCCACGATATCGCCATGTTTGAACTCAATATCCAGGTACTCGGCAGCATCAGGTGCCTTTTCCGGTGAAACAGTCCAGCGCCACATATCTTCTTCAGCTTCAGCGGAAGGATCTTCCAGGTGACGGCCTTCATAAGAGATATGCAACAAGTTGGCATCCATGGAATATGGACTGCCGCCTTGTTTATGCTTCATTTCCACCGGGATACTGTGTTTTTCGGCATAAGCCAGCAACTTTTCACGGGACAACAAATCCCACTCACGCCATGGGGCAATAATCTGGATATTCGGGTTGAGCGCATAAGCACCTAACTCAAAACGCACCTGGTCGTTGCCTTTACCGGTCGCCCCATGCGAAATGGCATCAGCTTTGGTTTCATTGGCAATTTCAATCAGGCGCTTGGCAATCAATGGACGCGCAATGGAGGTACCCAGCAGGTATTCGCCTTCGTACACGGTATTGGCACGGAACATCGGGAACACAAAGTCACGCACAAACTCTTCACGCAAGTCGTCGATATAAATCTCGCTCACGCCAAACTTTTTGGCTTTTTCACGCGCCGGTTCCAGCTCTTCACCTTGACCGAGGTCAGCAGTGAACGTCACCACTTCACATTGATAGGTATCTTGTAACCACTTCAAAATCACGGAGGTGTCCAGACCACCGGAATAAGCCAACACCGCTTTTTTAATATCGCTCATCTAAATTATCCCAAACTGAATTCATCTGGCTTGTGAAATCAAGCCACTTTTCCTAACAACAAATATTCCATCAATGCCTTCTGCGTATGCAAGCGGTTCTCCGCCTCATCCCACACCACGCTTTGCTTGCCATCAATCACTTCGGCAGACACTTCTTCACCGCGGTGCGCTGGCAGGCAGTGCATAAACACCGCATCGGCCTTAGCCACTTTCATCATGTCTTCATCGACTTGCCAGTCAGCAAAATCTTTACGACGTTCTTCGTTTTCGGCTTCAAAGCCCATCGATGTCCACACATCAGTGGTCACTAAATCTGCATCACGAGCCGCTTCCATCGGATCAGCAAAAGATTCAAAGTGCGAGGTGCCATACAAATTGGCGCGCTCAGGCTCGACTTCATAGCCAGGTGGCGTAGAGACATGTACATTAAAATCGAGCACTTCTGCCGCTTGCAACCAGGTATTGCAGACGTTATTACTGTCACCAATCCATGCCACGGTTTTGCCTTGAATCGACCCACGATGCTCGATAAAAGTGAAAATATCAGCCAGAATCTGGCACGGGTGGTATTCATTGGTCAGGCCATTGACGACGGGCACGCGCGAGTTTTGCGCAAAGCGTTCAATGATGCTTTGCTCAAAAGTACGAATCATGACGATGTCGCTCATGCGTGAAATGACTTGTGCCGCATCTTCTACCGGCTCACCGCGACCCAGTTGTGAGTCACGCGTATTCAGGTAAATCGCTGAGCCGCCCAATTGCTGCATACCTGCCTCGAATGACAGGCGCGTCCGTGTACTGGCTTTTTCAAAGATCATGACCAGCGTGCGGTCAACCAGCGGCCAGTATTGTTTGTAGTCTTTAAACTGCGATTTAATCCATTTGGCACGCGCGAAGATATGTTCGATCTCG
This sequence comes from Methylophilus sp. UBA6697, assembly GCF_002454655.1. Classification (NCBI taxonomy): domain Bacteria; kingdom Pseudomonadati; phylum Pseudomonadota; class Betaproteobacteria; order Nitrosomonadales; family Methylophilaceae; genus Methylophilus; species Methylophilus sp. UBA6697. The sequence goes on along the minus strand of NZ_DKJH01000021.1, from coordinate 66,527 downwards.
TCGCGCGTCAGGTCATTAAATTGCAAAAAGTGTTTAATACTCATAATGTGTTGGGCACTTGTTCAATCAAGCGCTTGCCTTTAAAAAATTCAATATCAGTGGCGTCAGCCTGCTAACCAGTTCATCCGCTTCTTGCTTGTTCATTACCAGGGATGGCAGCAAACGAATCACTTTTTCAGAAGTCACGTTAATCAGCAACTTGGCTGCCAATGCCTGCTTAACCAACTCTGCACAAGGCCTGTCCAGCTCGATGCCTATCATCATGCCGGCATTGCGGATGTTGATGACGCCAGCTTCACCTTTGAGCGCAGCAGTAAATTGCTGGCGGATGTAATCACCCACCGTGTCTGCATTTTCGCGCAGTTTCTCTTCGGCAATAATATCCAGCGTGGCCAAACCAGCAGCCGTCGCTAAGGGGTTGCCGCCAAAAGTAGAGCCATGCTTGCCTGGGGTGAAGGTTTCAGCCGCAATGCCACGCGCTACACAGGCGCCAATCGGCACGCCTGAGCCCAGGCCCTTGGCCAGGGTCATGACATCCGGCACGATGCCAGTATGCTGGAACGCAAACCAGGTACCGGTTCTGGCAATGCCGGATTGCACTTCGTCCAGCATCAGCAACCAGCCATTGGCATCACAAATCTCGCGCAAGCCTTGCAAATAGGCCTTAAGGCTGGCCGGAATATGCACGCCGCCTTCCCCTTGCACGGGCTCGACCAGGATGGCCACCACGTTGTTTTTGTGTGAAGCGATGGTTTTCACTGCTTCAAGATCATCAAATGGAACACGCAAAAAACCACTCACCAAGGGCTCAAAACCGGCCTGCACCTTGCGATTGCCAGTAGCAGACAAGGTTGCCATAGTCCGGCCGTGAAAGCTTTGATCCATGACAATGATTTCCGGGTGGTCTATGCCTTTGTTATGGCCATACAGACGCGCCAGCTTAATGGCCGCCTCGTTGGCTTCACAACCAGAGTTACAGAAAAACACACGGTCCATGCCGGACAATTCAGCCAGTTTATCGGCCAGCGCAGATTGCTCGGCGATCTGGTAAATATTGGAGACATGGATCAATCTGGCAATTTGCGCATTGAGCGCGGCCACAAATTTGGGATGGGCATGGCCCAAACCATTTACTGCCACGCCGGACAGCGCATCCAGATAGTGATCACCGGCAGTGTCTGTCAGCCAGACGCCCTCGCCTTTGACAAACGTCACAGGCTGCCTACCATAGGTGTTCATTAAGTGTTCCGAATGCATTTCAAACCCTTTTTCAAAAAACAAAAACGGCGGCTTAAGCCGCCGTAAACGCCTTAAACCCGCTAAAAACCTAATACTGCGCGATGACTCAATCCATTCGCCATAAAAAACAACATTGGCAGTGAAAGCATCAAATTGGTACGCGATGCCAGCATGGCCACACGTCGCGCTTTATTTTTTGCCGCATCATCCGCGGCAACCATACCCAGAATCTTTTTCTGGTTGGGCCAAATCAGTGCCCAGACATTAAACAGCATAATCGTACCCAGCCAGGCCCCTACGCCTATCAGCTCAAATCCGTTACGCAATGCAAAGGCATCAACAAAATGCGGCCCCAGCAAAGCCGCACCGGCCAGCCAGGTCACGACAGCCGACCAGCGAAACCATAACAAGGCGCGCGGGGCAATATGTTTATTAATCCCGGCGGCTGTTCCATCCGCAGCAGCAGCCTTCAGACCTGCCATTTGTACCAGGTTGAAGTAATAAAGCAGGCCGACCCAGGTAATGCCTGCCAGAAAATGTATCCATCGCGCGAGTGCCGGTACCAGTTCCATGGATTAGCCCCCTGCCACAATGAAATTCTTAAGGAAAAAAACCAGAGCCAGGGTTAACAGCAACCCTGAAATGACGGACCCGACAACTGATTCCAGCGGATTTTTCATACGCACCCCAATCATGTGTTCCACAGTGAGCCTGACTACTTGTCACGTTTAGGGGAAACTTGCCGCATTACAACACCTGCATCAAAACACAATGACGCTCGCGAACTGTTTGCCCTAACTTCAAGTCAGGATTCGTTTTTTTCTAGTTTTAAACCATTTCTGGTGAATGTCAGAGATTACCGCAAAAGCCTTTTGTTGACAAGTTCGTGCAATCGCGATTGCAGCGGATTTGCAGGCGATTCAATGTCGTCTATGCAGCGTGTTTTTCGATTTATATTATAATGCGCGGCGGCATTATGATTGTGCGTTTGACATCCAGGCGCCTCAACACGGGGGAATCACAAACCATGGCAACAACTGATCTCGATGTATTGTTGGTGGGTGGCGGCATTATGAGCGCTACGCTGGCAGTTCTGCTACATCGACTCGACCCAACCCTGCATATTTGCATGGTAGAGCAACTCGATGATGTTGCCCTCGAAAGTTCAGATGCATTGAACAATGCCGGGACCGGTCACGCCGGTTATTGTGAGCTCAACTACACCCCCAAAGATAAACATGGCGACATTCAGATTCGCCGCGCCCTCGAAATTAATGCGGCCTTCGAGGTCTCGCTGCAATGCTGGTCTAGCCTGGTCAAAGAAGGCGTGTTAAATGCGGCTGATTTTATTCAGCGCGTGCCACATTTAAGTGCCGTTTGGGGCGAAGAAGATGCTGCATTCTTACGTAAACGCTTTGAGACATTACAAGCGCACCCGCTATTTGCCGAGATGCAATGGAGTGACCAGGCCAGTCAATTAAGCGACTGGATGCCGCTGATGATGGCCGGTCGCCAGCCTGCCGGAAAAATGTCTGCTACCCGGGTCGCACATGGTTCGGATGTGAATTTTGGTGCCCTGACACGCCAATTGGTTGCCTATTTAAAAACACGCCCGAACTTCACCTTGCTAACGCAATCGCGCGTCACCAAACTCAAACAACAACAGCAACGCGAACAAAGTAGTTGGCAACTGCATATCCAGCATTTAGCTTCAGGACACACGCAAACCTATCAATCCAAATTTGTCTTTTTAGGTGCTGGCGGAGGTGCTTTACCTTTACTGCAACAATCTGGCATCCCGGAAGCACACGGTTATGGCGGCTTCCCTGTCAGCGGCCAATGGCTGATTTGCAACAACACGAAACTGATCAACGCGCATCATGCAAAAGTCTACAGCCAGGCGGCTGTTGGCGCACCACCCATGTCCGTGCCGCACCTGGACACACGCATGATACAAGGCCAGCCCGCGTTGCTGTTTGGCCCCTATGCCGGGTTTACCACGCGCTTCCTTAAACAAGGGTCGCGTTTTGACCTGGCCAAATCGGTCAAACTGAAAAATATCAAAAGCTTGCTCGGGGTTGGCCGCCACAATCTCGACTTAACCAAATACCTGATTAAAGAAGTCTTTCAGAACCACGAGCAGCGCATGGAATCCTTGCGCGTGTTTTTGCCCGAAGCTAACAGCGATGACTGGCAGTTAGCGCATGCCGGACAGCGCGTACAAATTATCAAACGCTGCCACCAGCATTGGGGCAAACTCGAATTTGGTACCGAAATTGTTGCCAGCGCCGACGGTAGCTTAGCCGCCCTGCTTGGCGCTTCACCTGGTGCCTCGGTTAGCGTGAAAGCCATGCTGGATGTACTGCAACGCTGCTTCGCCAGCCGTATGCAAAGCCAAGATTGGCAAGACAGCCTCAAATCACTGATTCCTTCTTTTGGCGAATCACTGATCGATGATGCCGCCTTGCTGGCACGGGTGCGCCGCGATACATTGAGTACTTTAAATCTGGGCTAATCCCTCGGAATCTGGGCCAGCCTCGCGCTGGCTGCTTGCAGCATCAGGGTGTCACAACGGCATGACACCTTACATAAGTTTGGAATAGAAAATGAAAAAAGTTGAATTTCATTCCCTCTATTGCGGTCATGTATAAAATGATTTCTCTTGGAAGCCACTTGTTTATGCGTTCTTTTTTGTCAGATCACTCAAGCTTTAATAGCGCCATCTTTAAAAAAACAATTGCGTTTAAAACAGTGAGTGCCATGCTTGCCACCCTGTTGCTTGGTTGCCAGGCGACTGAGGCGCAAAAAAACCAGCCCATGGCGCCCGATTTTGGACAAAATGTTCTGATCCTGGACCCAGGCATGTCATCGACGGATATCCAAGGCAAACTGGATGCGCTATTTAAACAACAGGAAAGCAACCAGTTTGGGCCTGAGCGCTATGCCGTCCTGTTTAAACCTGGCGTCTACCACAACAAAGTCAAACTCGGCTTTTATACGCAATTGCTGGGCTTGGGACAGTTTCCTGATGATGTGATGCTGCAAGGCGGCATCCAGGTAGAAGCCCGCTGGCATGAAGAAGATGCTACGCAAAACTTCTGGCGCAGCGTAGAAAACCTTTCAGTGACCCCAGACAATGGCACCATGCAATGGGCCGTGTCGCAAGCTGCGCCCCTGCGCCGCATTCATGTGCGCGGCAATATGCTGCTTGATGACAATGGCGGCTGGTCCAGCGGCGGCTTTATTGCGGATAGCCTGATTGACCAGCAAATCAATTCAGGCACGCAACAACAGTGGTTGACCAGAAATTCAACCGTTGGCAGCTGGACCAATGCCAACTGGAATATGGTGTTTGTGGGCGTTAAAAATGCACCCGATGGCGAGCACTGGCCTACCCCGCCTTACACGGTGGTCGAGAAAACGCCCCTCGTGCGTGAAAAACCATTTCTCACCATAGACGGCACAGGTGCTTACCAGGTATTCGTGCCTGCCTTGCATACCGACACACAAGGCATCTCCTGGCAACAAGCACACGTAGCAGGTGAAACCTTGCCGCTGTCGCAGTTTTATATTGCCAAAGCGGCGGTTGATACTGCAGACAGTATCAATACAGCGCTAAGCGGTGGCAAGCACCTGCTGCTAACACCAGGCATTTACACCCTGAACAAGCCTTTGCAAGTCACACAGCCGAATACCGTCGTCCTGGGCTTGGGCATCGCCACCCTGAAACCCGTAGCGGGTAATGTTGCCATGTCGATTGCCGATGTGGACGGCGTAAAACTGGGCGGCGTGTTATTCGACGCCGGTGAAAAAAATTCTGACGTTTTGCTGCAAATTGGCGAGCACAAGGGTGCGGTCAGTCACGCCAACAACCCCACCACCTTACATGATGTATTTTTCAGGGTGGGCGGTGCGGCCGTTGGCAATGCCACGCACAGCGTCATCATCAACAGTAATCATGTGATTGGTGACAATTTGTGGGTATGGCGCGGTGATCACGGTAACGGTATCGGCTGGGCCAGCAACAAAACCAAGCACGGCATTGTCGTCAACGGGGATGATGTGACGATGTATGGCTTGTTTGTAGAACACTTTCATGATTACCAGACAGTGTGGAACGGCGACAATGGTGCGGTCTATTTCTACCAGAGCGAGGCACCTTATGATGTGCCTGATCAGCAAAGCTGGATGAATGGTAGTGTCAATGGTTTTGCTTCTTACAAAGTGGGGGACCAGGTGACGCGCCACAAAGCGATAGGCATGGGCGTATATTGTTTTTTCAATGACAATACCAGCGTCAAACTCAATAGCGCAATTGAAGCACCGGTGAATGCGCAGATTCAATTCCAGCGCATGACCAGCGTGTCATTAGGTGGTACCGGGGAAATTACCCATATCCTCAATAACCTGGGTGATGCTGCCAAACTTGGCAATGAGGTCGTCAGGATGCGCGCAGCGCCCTAAGCAGCAAATACAGCGCGGCTTGGCGAAAGTCAGGCCGTTTGCTGTCCATACAAACGTTGATAAACACTACCTGCCTGCTTGACCAGCGTCTCATGCTGCCCTTCTTCGATAATACGACCACCGTCAAATACCAGCACACGGTCAGCCTCTTTCACCGCCGATAAGCGATGGGCAATGATAATGGTGGTGCGTCCACGTAAGAATGTGCGCATGGCTTGATGCAGCAAAGCTTCGGTGTGGGTATCCAGCATCGAGGTCGCTTCATCCAGAATCACGATTTGTGGCTGCTTGAGCATCATACGAGCAATCGCCAGCCGCTGACGCTGGCCGCCAGACAGACGTACGCCGCTGCGCCCAAGTTGCGTGTCCAGCCCTTCGGGTAAGTCACGAACAAATTGTGCCAACTGCGCAACCTCCAGCGCTTGCCACAAAGCATCATCCGCATAAGGCTGGTCTAGGCTTAGGTTTTGCCGCACGCTATCGTTAAACAACATGGGTTGCTGTAACACCACCCCTAAATGCTCGCGGATTTGTGCATATCCCAACTGCTCCATGGCTTGCCCGTTGAACAGAATCTGCCCACGGCTGGGCGCATATAAACCGAGCAGTAATTGCACTAGCGTGGACTTGCCTGCGCCTGACACACCAACCAGCGCCACCTGTTCGCCCGGTGAAATATCCAGGCTCACGTCTTCCAGAATTGGACTGCCTTCACCATAGGCAAACGTCACCTGCTGCAAACGAATCGCCGCCGGACTTTGTGTAGCAAACCCATTGACCTGCGCGGGATAATGCGGCTCTTCGTCAGCGGCCAGCACCTGGTTAATCCTGCCTAGCGCGGCTTTAGCGGCGTAATAAGATACTTGCACCGACAACAGCTCTTGCACCGGCCCCATCATGAACCATAAATAACCAAACACCGCGATCATCTGCCCAACGGAAAGGTTGGAAAACACCACCATCAGCATCGCCACTGCGCGAAAAATTTCAAAGCCAAACAGGAAAATGCCAAACGATAACCGTGATAAAGCATCTGATTTCCAGCCGGAAGCGGTCGCCGCAGCCCTTACAGCTTCGGCAGCTTGTTTGGCTTTATCCAGAAAGCGTTTATCGCTGTTGCTGGCACGTAATTGCTGCATGACTTCCAGCGTTTCAGTCACCGATTGTGACAGCATTTCAAAGGCACTGTTTTCACGCTGTTTCCACACCTTGACCTTTTTACCCAGCACCATCGTCAGCCCGATTACAAACGGGTTCAACAACAGGATAATCAACGCCAGTTGCCAGTGCATCCACAGCAAAACGACGGCCACACCGATCACACTGAGGACGGCCACCAGCACTTTAGCAATGGTTTCCCCCAGAAACTTGTCCAGTGTTTCAATATCCGTCAGCAAGCGTGCCGTGATCTGGCCTGCGCCCAGGCTTTCATAAACCTGCATGCGAATACGGGAGAGTTTGTCTAACAGTGTCTGCCGCACGCCCAGGGTCACCTGCTTGGACAGGCCGACAAAAATACGCGTGGTGGCGACGCCCAGCAGCACACTGCCCAGACGCAAGCTCATGGTCAGCAGCGTCACCAACAGAATGATGGCAATCGGCCCCAGCGAATCAGATGGCAGCAACCAGGTCATGAGTTGCGTGAGTTTGCCTGGCTGATGTAGCAGCACCTCATCTACCAGCAAGGGCATCAGCAAGGGAATAGGCACCGCCACAACGGCACCCAGAAACGCCAGCCACTGCCCCAGCCACAAACGCCGGGATTGCAGACGCAGTTGCTGCCACAAATCACGCAAGGTCAACATCACAACGGCCGGAAATTAAGCTTTACCGCCAGCCAACACACGCTGACGACGAATCTCATATAAGGCAATACCACTGGCGACACTGACGTTCAGGCTTTGTACCGAACCGAACATCGGGATGGTGATCAGTGCATCACAAGTTTCCTGGGTCAAACGGCGCATCCCATCTCCTTCAGCGCCCATGACGAGTGCGATCGGGCCTTCCAGCTTGGTATTATGCAAGGAGCCTGGCGCGTCCATGGTGGTGCCAATGATATACACCCCAGCCTCTTTCAATTCGCGAATGGTGCGGGCAAGATTGGTGACCGAGATAAACGGCACGGTCTCTGCCGCGCCACTGGCGACTTTACGTACGGTGCCATTGAGGCCGACAGAACGATCTTTAGGCGCAATAATTGCGTGTACGCCCATGGCATCGGCCACACGCAAACAGGCGCCCAGGTTATGCGGGTCCTGCACGCCATCCAGAATCAGGAAAAATGGCGGCTCATCAAGGTCTGACTCCAGCACATCATGGATGTCCTTGTACGGCATAGGCGTTTCCACCACACGGGCAATCACGCCCTGGTGACGGCCATGCGCGCCAATAAAACCATCCAGACGATGACGCTCGGCCTGAATGACACGAATATTTTGCGACTTTGCCATGTCGAGTAAATCGCGCATACGCGCATCGACACGGTCTTGATCAATAATAATTTCCTGAATGCTGCTGCCATGCTGACGCATGCGACTCAACACCGCATGAAAACCAAACAGAATGCGGGTTTCTGACATAGTGACTCCTAATTTTTCTTAATGACTTTTGCTAACCTATCTACAAAAGATAAACCGCGCAAAAGATAAAACACGAATCGCGCAGGCCCAGCAACATTTTAATATTGCTGCGCACTGCGCGAATAAATAACAAACTAACCTCAGGCGCTATTATCGTGCTTTTGCCTTAGGTTTGCCTTTATTTTTTTGTGCCGAGTGGCGACCTTTATCTTTGGCTGAACGTGATTTTCCTGCTGTCGCTTTGCCTGTCGTGGGCTTATCGCCCTGGCTACGCGGTAATTTTGCGCCTGCACTGGCAGGTTTGGCTTTTGTAGTCGCAGACTTGGCCCAAGCCGCTGGCGCTGCTTTAACAGGCGTATTCAATCCTGCCGTTTTAGCAGACCGGCCTCTTGTACCGGCCGGTTTCTCATCATCAGCGGATAATCCACCTTCCAGCTCTGTCGAGCCTTCTACGGCGCCAACCAGCGTAAAGTCTATACGCGAAGTCTCCAAATCAACCCGCACCACTTTCACGGTTAAACGATCACCCAGCCGGTAACGTACACCCGTACGCTCGCCCACCATTTCGTGACGGGCTTTATCATGAATGAAATAGTCATTGCCGAGGTCAGTCACGTGTAACAAGCCTTCAACGTAGACCTCATCCAGCGCCACAAACAAACCAAAGCTGGTCACACCAGCCACCGTGCCGCTAAATACCTCGCCAACCTTATCCTGCATGTAAAAACATTTCAGCCAGTTGGTCACATCACGCGTGGCATCATCGGCACGGCGTTCAGTCATCGAGCAATGCATACCCAGCTGATGCCAGTCTTTGGCTTGATAACGTTTGCCTTCTACCACAGCCTTGATGGCACGATGCACCAGCAAGTCCGGGTAACGCCTAATTGGTGAAGTAAAGTGGGTATAAGCCTCATAAGCCAGGCCAAAGTGGCCGACATTATCCGGGCTATACACCGCTTGCTGCATAGAGCGCAACATCACGGTTTGCAACAACTGAGCATCTGGCCGTGTCTTGATACGCTGCATGAGTTTGGCATAGTCTTTGGCACTTGGATTTTCGCCACCGCCAACACCAAAGCCAAACTCGCCCATAAACAAGCGTAAGGCTTCCAGTTTTTCAGGCGTCGGGCCCTCGTGGATGCGGAACAAACAGGTTTGTTCATTTTTCAGCAAAAAGTCGGCCGCACACACGTTAGCTGCCAACATACATTCTTCAATCAGCTTGTGCGCGTCATTGCGCACTACAGGCACGATCTTGTCGATCTTGCCATTATCATTAAACACCATCATGGTTTCAGTCGACTCAAACTCGACTGCACCGCGCTTTTCACGCTGGGTCAGCATTAACCGGAACAGGCTGTTCAGGTTTTGCACATGCGGCAATAACCAGGCATATTCTTCGGCTAGGGCAGGATCTTCACCTTGTAACAAGGCATGTACCTTGGTGTAAGTCATACGCGCTTTAGACAACATCACCGACGGGTAAAACTGGTATTGCTTGACCACGCCTTGTCCGTCCACCTGCATATCACACACCATACACAAGCGCTCGACATCCGGGTTCAGCGAACACAAGCCATTAGACAACGCCTCCGGCAACATCGGGATCACACGACGCGGAAAATACACGGAGTTGCCGCGGTCGTAAGCGTCTTTATCCAGCGCATCACCAGGTTGCACATAAAAACTCACATCGGCAATCGCCACCACCAGGCGCCAACCTTTGCCCTGTGGCTCAGCGAACACAGCATCATCAAAGTCACGCGCGGTTTCGCCATCAATCGTAATCAATGGTAAATCACGTAAATCTTTGCGACCTTTGTAATCCCTGGCTTGCACGGTTCTGGGGAAATCTTCGGCCTGCTTGACCGCTGCAGGATTAAACTGATGCGGCAAATGATGTTTGCGTAACGCAATCTCGATTTCCATGCCACTGTCGGCATAGTTACCCAAGATTTCTACAATCTTGCCCATGGGGCTGGAATGAGAAGAGGGATACTCCGTCAACTCAACCGTCACGATCTGGCCGACCTGTGCATCCATATCCAAATGATAAGGAATCAGCACATCCTGGCTGATGCGCTTATCTTCTGCGGCAACAATCGTCACGCCTTGCGCACGAATCACACGCCCGACCAACGTTTTGTTAGCGCGTTCCAGCACCTCGACCAGCTTGCCTTCGGGGCGACCCTTACGATCCACGCCCGCCAGGCGCACCATGGCACGATCGCCATGCATGACCAGGGTCATCTCTTTCGGCCCCAGAAAGATATCTTCCGGGTTCTTGGTTTTATCATCGGGCACTAAAAATCCATAGCCATCGGTATGACCAAACACCGTGCCAGCAATCAGGTGAATCTTATCCGGCAGGCAAAATGCCCCCTTGCGGTTACGCATTAACTGGCCATCACGCTCCATGGCGCCCAGCCTGCGATTAAAAATGTCTCGTTCATCATGGCTGATGTCGAGTAATACATAAATCTGGTCGGCGCCCAGGGGGACTCCCTGGTCCGAGAGCAATTGCAACACCAACTCGCGACTCGGCAATGGTGTTTGATATAACTCAGCTTCACGCTGGGCCTGCGGGTCATTTGCACGCAGGGATTTTTTCGTTTTTCTGGTTGACAATATTTATTCTTCCTTTAAAATGCACAGCTTCTTTAGCCCAGATGGCGAAATTGGTAGACGCGCTAGTTTCAGGTACTAGTGTTTAACGACGTGGAGGTTCGAGTCCTCTTCTGGGCACCATCAAGCAGCTTACAAGCTGCGCCAAATACAGATTCCCAAGCACTCAATTTTTTGCGTTTTTGAATAATTGCTTTTGCTTCGTTCTGAATCACCATGGCCACAGTTTAACATCTTTCATGTTTGCGTCAGATTAAACTTTAAGGCTCTTCGGCAACAACGTTACGCCCCCTCCTTAGCTTTTAAATAGTACTTAGCAATGCTTGTCGTTTTGTGACAACCATGGCTTAGCCATCCTTGTCCAACGCTTGTCTGCAGCATTCTCAGCAACATTTCTTTTGTATCCCTGCTTCGCGCGTAAATCATCACACCGTCCTAATGAAAAGTCTCAGCGTTACTCAACGCTGATCAAACTGATATCTCTTTGCCATGTCGTAATCACCTTAAATGTGAATAGCACTTAAAAATTAACTTGTTTTAATTTAAGTTTATAATTAACATTAATTAACACTTCATCCATTAAGTAACGAAGTGTAGTGCGTCAGACATCCACGCGTTTCAACTGAGCGTAAAAATGACGTTTAAAGGTAATTCTCTCAGCAATGGCAGTCAGTGAGAAACAAGCACCACTGCCAGCAGATTGAATTCATGTTAACTTTTAAAGAGATCTAATATGGCGATTAATCAACTTTCCCAATCTGAAACACAAAGCACTTCTGGCGGCTCCGAGTTTTTTCCAGGTTATGCATCCGGCCCTTATATTACGGGTAGCGTCTTTAGTTATTTCAACCAACCCGGTCTCGATTACCGCCCGATTTCCTGGTATCACCCAGGGTATACCCCCACACCAAGCCCATCACTTTAACGTTACTGAGACTGACGTCTGAAGCATGATTTGGCAAGCCAGATCGAATGAATATTAACTTTTGAAAGGTAGAATATGGCCATCAATCAACTTTCCCAATCTGAAACACAAACGGTTTCAGGCGGATCACAATTTTTTCCAGGCTATGCCTATAGCCCTTTTATCATGGGCAGCGTCTTTAGTTACTTCAATCAACCCGGCCTCAATTACGGCCCTATCTCATGGTACAACCCTGGATATCACGGTGGATGCATACCAGCACCTAGCCCATGCACACCACCGCCTCCACCGCCATGCGGCAGTTGCCAGCCAAGCAACCACGACCACGGCTAATCAACGATCGTGTCATTAAAAGCGCTTATAAGCGCTTGAATGCTGACAGCCAACACCTGGTGCTTCACATATCAGGTAAAACAAAAAGCCCCCTGAATTTAGGGGGCTTTTTATATCACCAGGTTATATCAGGTCAATTACACGCGGCGACGTGAAAGTGCCATGAGCGCCCCTAAACCGAGCATCATCATTAAAGATGAAGAAGCCTCTGGCACCGGAGTCACTGTCAGCGACGCATAGGAATGCCCAACCGTAATGCACAAATCGGTGGTGGCTGAAAGACTCGCAGTCCCTAACAGGCCTAATGAGTTGATACCGATATCATCCAGCGTGATGCTCAAGGCATTGGTTTGCACCGCGCAACTAAATGTGGCCGCACTGCAACTGCTGGCAAGCACGCCATCTGCCCAGTATTTACTTTCATTGGCCCAGATGGAAGCATGCCCCAGCGGCCCCAGGTCCAAATCAACGCCCCCCGAGGCTGCCGCCGCCAGGTCAATCGAATGCCCCAGAATGCTCAGACTGGCGCCCGTAAAAGTGCTATCCCCGTTTGCCGTGAACAAGCCAGTGCTTTCATTCACCGTGACGGTGGATATTGAACTGATTAAATCCGCTTTCAGCGCCAATGCGCTAGACACATGAAGATCCAGATTCTCTACGCTCCCAGTACCGATGGCACTATTTGACCCAGGCACAGGATTGTTTTCAAGATAGGCCCCAGAACCTGAAAAAGTGGCAGACCCCGCTTGTGTTGGCATCAGCAGTGCCAAAATCGGGTTCAAGCTAGATAACACACCATTGCCAGCGCCACTCGTGGTCAAGCCTAGATTCAGGGTTGAATTTGTTTGCGTTGGGATTGGCGTGCCTGCGCTTGCGACACTGATATCGCCCAGCGCCACCGGTGTTGTAATGCCCACGGTTGCCTGGCCTACGGTGATAGAGCCGATTGGAAATAGATTGGCTTTTGCTGTCACCTGGGCGCTTAAATCCAGGTACATGCCATAGCCGTCTGCGGCATCTGCGCTGACAGCGACTGGCGCAGCAGATGCCGCGTGGCTAAAAGCGAATAAAATGGCGGTGGTAATCAGGGAATGCTTCATCATCAATACTCTCCTAAACAAAAATAAAAACAAACGTCAATACAAATATTAACATTTGTTTGTCTTTATGTTTACATTTTTTATCAATTAAAGGAGATTTAATGTCTTATTGTGATGAATGCACCCGGTATTCAAAGATGACAATTAATCCGCTCTGGGATGGTTTATTCTCGAGGCGAACGCTAGCCTGATGCTTTAAAGCTATTTCCTTTACGATTGCCAGGCCCAAGCCAGAGCCTGTGATCTCGGATTGCTCTACGCGATAAAAGCGATCAAATACTTTTTCCAGTGCATCCGGATCAATGCCTGGGCCACTATCTTCTACTTCAAATCGCAATCCATCCGCTAAGGCCGTGAGTGACAGATTAATCACGCCATGTACAGGCGTGTAGTGAATCGCATTGACGATAATATTATTGAGCAGGACTTCAATTTCATCTGGCAGCCCCATCATGGTCACCTCGTCGGCGCGCGTGAAGCCAATATCCAGTTGTTTCTTGCGATATAACGGACCTAAATCATTCAATACTTTGATCACCAAAGGATTTAAATGCACAGATTGCATTTCTTGTTGTCTGGCATCAGGATCCACTTTCGCCAGCGTGAGCAACTGGTGTACCAGGCGCTCCATACGCGCAACTCCACCCTGCGCTTGCTGCAGGCAATGATCTAACTCAGCTTTATCGCCATGCTGCATGGCACTGATTTGCAACTTAAGCGCCGTCACCGGCGTCCTGAGCTCATGTGCTGCATCACCGGTGAAGCGTTTCTGCATGGCAATGGCATTACTCACTCTTTGCATCCAGCCATTCAGCGCCTGAATAATCGGCTTCAGCTCATCAGGCGGCTGGGCGATGGTAAGCGGCGTCAGTTGATCCGCGCGTCTAATATCAATTTCAGACGATAGCGCCAGCAATGGTTTAAAGGTTTTTCGTATCACCAGCAACGCACCCAAAATCAGAAACGGCACGATCAGCAACTGCGGGATAATCAGGTGGATAGCCACTTCGCGGATGGTACGTTGCCGTAGTTTAAAGTCCTGCGCGACCACACAGATAGTGTCGCCACGCTTGGCAACAAATACCTGCCAACGCTTTTGATTTGCCCATTGCGTGGACAACCCTACCCGTACCGTATCGACATCAAACGCACGCTGGTGCGACTGGTAAATCACCTTCCCCTGTTGCTGTAGTTGAATCAGATAATCCTGCTCGCCACGCATTTTGGATGGAATACTGTGTTTTGCTGGGTCGTAACGCGTCGCAAGGCTTGCTAGTTGGTCACTGCCTATGATGGTCTCGGCCAAATGCTGTAAATTGGCATCATAAAGCTCGCCCAGTTCGTCCGCCGTTGACTGGTAAGATAAAAAGGACAGCAAACCGATAATGCACACGATGGCAATCGACAGGTAGACGGCCAGCTCGACCCTAATGGACCGCATCATGGTGTTTTTTGCCCAGGGAATGCGTAGCCTATGCCACGAACGGTTTGAATAATCTCTGCGCCAAATTTTTTGCGTATGGTATGCACATGCACTTCGACGGCATTGCTGTCGACCTCTCCGCCCCAGCCATACAGTTTTTCTTCCAGTTGTGTTTTTGAAAAAATCATTCCTGGCTGTGACATGAGCGCGTGCATGATGGCAAAAGTCTTGCTAGAAAGCCGCTGACTGATATCGCCCATGGTTAAGGTATAACTGGCAATATCCAGCACCACATCATTAACCCGTATCTGGTTGGAGTGCCGCTCCTCTTTACGCCTGAAAATCGCGCGTAACCGGGCCTCAATCTCTTCGACAGAAAAAGGCTTTAATACATAATCATCAGCCCCAGCATCCAGGCCTTGAATGCGGTGTTCAATCGCATCCCTTGCAGTAATAATGATCACGGGCAGTGCATTGCCTGCTTTTCTTAAAGCGGACAACAAGGCCATGCCTGACTTTCCAGGCAGGCCAAGATCAAGCAACATGGCATCAAACGTTTCACCGGCCAATGCCGCTTCAGCCTGAAAAGCATCTGGCGCCCAGTAAATCGCATGCGCCCGCATGGCCTGCTGCAGGCTTTCTGCGATCATGCGGTCGTCTTCTACCAGCAATAACTTCAACGGCTCATCCTCTCTTTGAATACTGCCATTCTAACCAAGCTAGCTTAAGGGATTCTTAAAAAATGGCTTAAGTTTGCCTTAAGAAACCGCAGGCAAGATGCAACCCTGTCATCATTCACAGGGATTTATCCATGCCCAATCAGTTCAAGCAAGCAGCAAGCATGAGTATCGCATTGCTACTGACTGCCTGCCAAACGCCGCAGACAGTAAAGCCAGCACAATTGGTCGACAGCATCGTCGCCGTAGATCCAACGCTGCAAACCAAGCGTGCCCAAATACAAGAAAGCAACGTACAAGAAAGCAACGCAACGATCTTATCTGAGTATGATGCCGTGCTGTTGGCACTTAAACAGAATCCGGCCTTCAAGTCGCAGCTCAGTGATCTGGAACTGTCAAATGCGGATGTACAACAAGCCAACCAGATCGCTAACCCATCACTTTTTTATGCCTTTAGCGCCGCCAACAAACCATATCGTTACGCAATCGAGTTCCCGATTGAAGCCTTGTTGTTGCGCCCCATGCGTATCAAGCAAGCCCAGGCGCAGGCACAAGCCACGCAGTACCAATTGATGCAATCCGGCTTTACCCTGATTCGAGATACCCGCGTGGCCTATGCCCAGGCCGTCATTGCAGCAGAAAAACGCGAGCGCTTAAAGCAGGGACTGCAACTCAACCAGACCATCGCCAGCCTGACCAACACACGTGAACAATTAGGCGATATCAGCGCACAAGAAACCTTGCTGGCGCAAAACGAAGCTCTGCTTGCGGCCAGGGATTTGCAACTGGCCGATATGGATGCGCAACTGGCACAGACCCAGCTCATGCATATGCTGGGCTGGATGGATGGACACAAGACATTATCCCTCAGCGAGCAATTGATACCAGCCTGTTCGGCCGTCGATATTGCGCAGCTTAAAAGCGTGGCACTGAGTAGCCGCCCTGACATCCTCGCCGCAGAAGCAACGATGGCCGCGGCCAAAGAAAAGCACAGCCTAAGCAAATTCAACTGGTTAGGCCCATCAGTCATTGCAGATGCAACCAGCGGCCAAACCAATGGCCATGTGCTTGCCCCGGCCATCCGCATGAACTTGCCGTTATTCAACCAGAACCAGGGCCAAATCCAGCGCGCCGATGCCGAACTTGCAAAGGCCCAGCAAGATGCCGAGGCGGTCAAACTCAAAGCGTCACTGGAAATCAACACAGCGCACCTGAAGTACCAGCGCGATTGCCAGGAGTGGCAGCAATTGCATACGCAACTACAACCTAATGTGCGGCAAACCATACAGTATGCAGAAAGTGCCTACCGCGATGGCGAGATTGCCTATTTAAATGTGCTGGAAAGCAGTAAACGCTTTATCAGCCTGCAATTGCGCGAAACACAATTAAAGGCCGACCTGATCAGCAACTGGTCAGACTTGATGCGCAGTACCAGCCATGCCGCCACACGCCCCTGATTCCCTATAGAAAGTCATTCTTCATGCAGATTACTCAGCGCTTGCTTCACAGACACTTATTACACAGACATAAGATCCTTCCCCTGCTCATACTGACGGCGTTCCTGGATGCTGGCGCAGTCAGCCCAGTCATGGCCGCTGACACAGGCAAGCCTCAACAGACCACGATCGCTGAAAGCCAGTTAAACCAGGTCACCCTGTCGGCAGAAGCCATTAAAAAACTGGGGCTGACGACCACGCAAGCCACCGTGTCACGCCAGACCGGCACACGCAACTACCCGGCACAAGCCAGCTTGGCTCCCGAAGCCCTGGCAGCTTACAGCACCCCCATGAATGGCTATGTAACTTTTACGCCAGGCAAGCATTTACAGGTCGGCAGCCAAGTGAAAGCCGGGCAAATTTTGTTGACGATCAACCCGGTAGTGACCCCGGAAACCCGCTTAGGCCTGATGACCAGCCTGGCAGATGCAGAAGGGCAATTGCAGGCTGCAGATAAACAATTGTCGGCACATCTGTTAACCCTGGGTCGTACCCGGCAACTCTGGCAACAGCATGTCGGCAGCCAGAGGGCTGTAGATGACGCACAGGCGAATGTCGCGATGGCAGAGACTAGTCTGCGCACTGCCACACAAAAGCGCGACCTGTTAAAACAAGCGGTAGAGCAAGGCTCGGCGGGTACCTATCATATTAAGGCGGCCAATGATGGCATCATCAGCAACATTTACTTCAGCGCCGGCCAGCTGCTGGTTGCCGGTGCCAAACTGGTCGACATTGTGCAACCCGGACGTTTGTTGGTCACCGCCTATGTCCCCTATGCGCAAGCAGGCCAGTTAAACCTCAATGCAGAGGCGTGGCTGGCGGGTAGCGCCGGAGTATCTGCTGACTATGCACTGAAACCGGTGGTCAGCCCGCAAGAAGCAGACCCGCTGACCGGGACCCGCAAGCTGCTATATACGCTGCAATCTCAAGGTGACATTGTGCCCATGCAGCGACTGACCGTGCAGATTCCACAACGTGGACAGGCACAAACACGCCTCAGCGTGCCTTGCTCGTCCACCATTGTCGATATGAATGGCAACACCTGGTTATACGTGCAGCAGGATGAAACACACTTTGCCCGCCAACTGGTGTTTGTCACCCAGTCCGGCAAACAAGGCTGTTCATTGGCTGATCAACGCCTGGTCGGCAAGGCGGTCGTCACGCAGGGCGCACAGGAACTGTTTGCCGTAGAAACCGGTTATACCCACTAAATACAACGGGATACACTATGTTAAAAAGATTCACCATGCGCGCCATCCAGGCGCGCTACCTGGTTATTGTGCTAGCTGTGCTGCTGATGCTGGCAGGCTTTAAAACCATCCCCAATACGCCTATGGATGTGTTTCCAGAATTTGCGCCTGTCAAAGTCGAAATCCAGACCGAGGCACCGGGGCTTTCCAGTGTTGAGACTGAGCAACTGGTTTCTATCCCGATTGAGCATGCCATGAATGGCATTCCACATATGAAAACCTTGCGCTCAAAATCGGTGCTCGGCTTATCCTCCGTCGTCATGCTGTTTGAACAAGGTACTTCGCTGGCCGAAGCCAGGCAGGCGGTACAGGAAAGGCTGCTGCTGGCTGCGCAACGCTTGCCTGCCATCGTCAAACCGCCGGTCATGCTGTCCCCTTTATCCTCCATGTCACGCGTATTGAAAATTGGCTTGAGCAGTACGCAATACAACATCGCCGAACTCAGCACCAAAGCCTTATGGACCGTGCGCCCGCGCCTGATGGCCATTCCTGGCGTTGCCAATGTGGCCATTTGGGGCTTGCGTGACCAGGAATTGCATGTACGTTTTAATCCGGTCAAACTGGCGCAGCACCAACTCACTGCGACGCAGGTCAGCCAGCGTCTGGCCTCAGCCATCCGCCCGGACAGTGGCGGCTACCTGGATACTGCACAGCAACGGTTGGCCGTGGCATACGACAGGCCAACGCTAGATAAAGAAGATTACCTGCAAATGACCGTCGGACTGAGCAATGGCATCCCGGTCAAACTGGGCCAGGTTGCCGACGTGGACTGGGCACATGCATTACCGATTGGCGATGCCGTGATTAACCAGGGCGATGGCTTGCTGCTGATTGTAGAAAAACACCCTGATGCCAATACACTGAGCGTGACACGGCAAATAGATCAAGCGCTAGCTGAGTTAACACCCGCACTACATGGCGTCAATGTCGATGCCGCCATCTTCAGACCCGCCACGTTTATTGAACAGGCACTGCATCACCTGAACCAGGCATTGGTGCTTGGCATTGGCCTGGTAGCCATCATTTTATTCCTATTCTTGCGCAAACCAAGGGCAGCCATCATTAGCCTGGTGGCCATCCCCCTATCGTTAGTCACCGCTATGCTGCTACTGACCTGGCTCAATGTCAGCATCAACACCATGGTGCTGGCCGGGCTGGTGATTGCCCTGGGCGAGGTGGTGGATGACTCAATTATCGATCTGGAAAATATCCTGCGGGCCATGGCGCTAAATCAGCAACAACTGCAACCCAAGCCCCTGATCAAAGTGATTGCGCAGGCGTCCTATGAAGTCCGTGGCTCGGTGATTTATGCCACACTGATTGTGATGTCAGTCTTTATTCCGGTGTTCTTTTTACAGGGCGTCGCTGGTGCATTTTTCAAACCACTGGCCTATGGCTATTTACTGGCTATTTCTGCCTCATTACTAGTCGCACTGATCGTGACACCGGTACTGGCCTATTGTTTTTTAAAGCAGACGCCACCGCAAACGGAGCACGCATTACGTTTGCCGCACCGGGTGGAGCAATGGCTGGCCAGTCGTTTAGCGAAACCCAAAACGGTGCTTGCCAGCGCCTGCCTGTTTTTGTTTGGCATGCTGGCTACCCTGCCATTTTTAGGCACAGAGTTTCTGCCAGCCTTTAAAGAAACCGATTTCCTGATGCACTTTGTGGCGCGCCCCGGCACCTCGATTACCGAGATGAAAACCATGAGTTTACGCGCCAGCCATGAACTGATGCAGATTGATGGCGTACGCAACCTGGGGGCGCACATTGGGCGCGCGGAAGTTGCCGATGAAGTGGTTGGCCCTAACTTTGGCGAGCTTTGGGTCAGCATCTCGCCAACGGTCAACTATGCCGACACCATGCAGAAAATTAACCAGGCGATTGCCGGTTACAGTGGCATTTTTACCGATGTACAAACTTACCTGAAAGAACGCACCAAGGAGGTGATGTCGGGCAACAGTGCCAGCATTGTCATTCGGCTGTTTGGTGATGACCTGGATAGCCTGCGTGAAGAGGCTGAGCATATCCGGCAAACCATCGCCGATATTAATGGCCTGACCGACCTCAAGGTGGAATCCCAAGTCCTGATTCCGCGCATTCATGTCCGCCTCAAAAACACCGCCGCAGATCATTATGGCGTGACTGAAGCAGAGATCAAGCAAGCGCTCGCCTTGATGACGCAAGGACAGGTACAGGGCGAAGTGACGGTTGGCCAGGCTCGCTTTAATGTACGCCTGATCGGTGATAGCCCGGCACAAGATAGCGTGCAGGCGCTGCGGCAAATAGCCATCCAGAGCCCGGCCGGTGCCGTCATCACCCTGGCCGATGTGGCAGAAGTCTATGTGCAAGCCACGCCGAATGAGATTAAACGCGAAGGGGCTTCCAGAAAAATTGACATTTCAGCCAACGTCGCAGGCAACGATATCGGTAGCGTGGCGAAAGAAGTTGAGGCCCGCATCAACCGACTCAAGCTGCCCGAGGGCAATTACGTCAAATTCATGGGGGAATATACCGAGCAAAAAACGGCCAGCCTGACATTAGTGATATACACCTTATTAGCCTTGCTGGTGGTCTTTTTGCTGATATGGATGAGCCTGAAATCCATGCGCCTCACCGCGCTATTGTTCGCCGTGTTACCGGTCGCAGTCGCTGGTGGCTTGATCGGTATTTGGTTCATTGGCGGCGTCATGTCACTAGGCGCCATGATCGGCCTGATCGCCGTCATGGGCATTGCCGCACGCAATGGTATTTTACTGATTTCACGTTATCAGCAACTGCGGCTGACTGACGGTATCACCACGCCGCGTTTATTACTCAACGCAGTGTCAGACCGTTTCCGTGCCATCAGCATGACCACCCTGGCAACGACCATGGCCTTATTGCCTATCATTTTTAAAGGCCCGGTGTCAGGATATGAAATCGAGCACCCTTTAGCGGTGGTGGTATTTTGTGGCTTGCTGGCGGCGATGGTCGTCAATCTGGTGTTACTGCCTGCACTGATTTTGATATTTCACCCGGGAGAACACTCACACTAGCTTCAAGCGCACTGTTTTGTGATCAGGCAACACGCATCATGGCACCAAGCACCTGAATAGCCGACAGTAAAATGGCAGCGACTGCCAGGGTTGTCGGCTTTCAGCGTGTGCCCTGGCAGCCCTAGAAAAAACATGCGCACTGCGTTGACAAAATGGGCAAAACACCCATTGCGAGCCGCGTCCCTGCTCGAAGTTCAAAAAACGCACACTTGGCTAAAAACGCATAGAATCATAAACTTATCGTTTTTACCAAGATGCAATCCACCGTGTTATCCACAGTTTTTGTGGAAACGAAAAGTCATCAAAATGAAAACAAGGCACAAAAAAAAGCTGTGTATCACTACACAGCTTTTTTAACACAAGGCCAAATTAACGGTTATTGAAAAAACCGATATTCATTACGCGGTCATTGACAAAAGTCACTTCAGTTTCTTTATAAGTGTTTTTGTCATCATATTTCACCAGGTTTTTGTAGTACCACATTTCAACCTGCACTGGCTTGGAGTTATCTTGTTGTTTGCCCATATTGCCTATCATATTATTGGCATTGCTTGGCTTGACTGATTGCTGCTTTTTAAACGGCTGCCCCAGCTTTTCTATGACCAGTTTTTTTGATTTGCCGCTAAAACCGCTGATAAATTCGTTTTCATCATAGGTTTTGCCAGCAAAGACGGCCGTGGCTGCAAACAGTAATGAGGTGGCAACCATTACCGCTGAAATTCTTGCGTATAACTTCATGTTTAATTCCTGTTATCCAAAATCAAAATAGCAAATTATTTTTTGTGTAAGTATAACGCTTTATCATCGATATCGGTTGACCGTTGTCGTGCGCTGGCGGCATATCACACCATGAGCGCAGGCATTAAAAATCAAGCTTCATGCCGTCATAACCCACTTGCACATTGGCTGGCACACGCGCCTGTAAAGCCTGGTACTCCAGCTCGTGCGTCATGTGTATTAATACATTACGCTTGGCCCCTATACGCGCGATCAGTGCCAGCGATTGCTCGACACTGACATGGGTCGGATGCGGATTCTCGCGCAAGCAATCAATGAGCAAAACGTCCACACCCTGCAACAATGCATAAGAGCTTTCCGGAATCTCCGACACATCGGTCATATACACCAGGTTAGCAATCCGGTAGGCGTAAATGCGAATCTTGCCATGCATGACCGGGATAGGCGTAATCGTCTGTCCGGCTGCTTCAAACGGCGCGTCGACCACATGTGCCGCTAACACAGGCAAATCCCAATATTGTGGAATAGGATCACGTAAGGTATAGCCAAATTTTTCCTGTATATGTGCGATCGACTCCGGGTAGCTATACAGCGGGATCTGGCAGCGGTTGATCTGGCAAAACGCGCGCAGGTCGTCAATGCCATGCAGATGGTCCGCATGTGTGTGGGTATATAGCACTGCATCCACGCGGTGCATGTTTTCCCGCAACGCTTGTTGGCGTAAATCCGGTGAGGTGTCGATCAGGATGACGCGGCCATCATCCAGCGTGACCATGCTGGAGCAACGCGTACGTTTATTGCGGGCATCTGTTGAGGTACACGTCGCACACGTACAGCCGACGGCAGGCGTCCCCGCGCTGGAGCCTACGCCTAGAATGGTTAATTGCATGGCTGCGCGTGTTTGAATAAGGTGAAAAAATTAACCGTCGTCGTATCAATGACCTGCTGTAATGGCACATCACGCAAACGGGCGACTTCCTCAGCCACATGGCGCACATACGCCGGCTGGTTGGTTTTGCCACGGAAAGGGATAGGCGCGAGGTAGGGAGAATCGGTCTCGACCAGTACTCTGTCTAACGGCACTTTTTGCGCCACCTCTTTGAGGGCCTGCGCATTTTTAAATGTGACAATACCCGAAAACGAGATATAAAAGCCCATGGCGATCGCAGCCTGTGCCACTTCCCAGCTTTCGGTAAAACAATGCATGACACCGCCCACCTCTGCTGCGCCCTCTTCCTGCATGATGCGCAAAGTATCTTCGGCAGCATTGCGGGTATGGATAATCAGCGGTTTACCGGTGGCTTTGGCGGCGCGGATATGGGTACGGAAACGCTCACGTTGCCACTCCAGGTCACCAGTCAGGCGGAAATAATCCAGGCCGGTTTCGCCAATGGCAACCACACGGTCATGATCAGCCAAGCGGACCAGGCCGTCTACTGTGGGTTCCTGGATATCCTCGTAATCCGGATGTACGCCGACTGAGGCGTAAATATTGGGATACTGCTCGGCAATTGCCAGCACTTCGGGAAACTTGTCCAGCGTCACTGACACACACAAGGCATGGCCAACCTGATGGCTGCGCATGCTATCAAGCACCTGGTCCATATTCTGGACCAGTTCAGGGAAGTTAAGGTGGCAATGCGAATCAACTAACATGTTTTTCAACCAAGACTAAATTCAGCGCGATTCAATAGGCGCTATATCGTATTTGAAGGACGGCTGGATTTAAGCGCAGCGCCAAGAATCGTTTCTATGCGTTTCTTCGCCTCAGCACCACCATCTTTATCAGTAAACTGGATACCGATGCCCTGCGGCTTGTTATTGGCTGCCTGCGGCGTAATCCAGATCACTTTACCGACGACTTTGAGCTTATTCGGATCATTGAGCAAGGTCAGCAGCATAAAAACCTCTTCGCCCATTTTAAAAGGCTTGCTGGTCGGAATAAACAAACCGCCGCCTTTGACAAAAGGCATGTAAGCAGCAAACAAGGCTGCTTTTTCGCGAATCGCCAGCGACAAAACCCCGGGTTTTGCGGCGGCTGGTGGTAGTGTATCTGTCATAGCCCAGGCTCCAGAATGTTTACCTTAATCACCATCAAACAAACTGGCCTTAAGCAAACATTTTTTTGTATTGCAATAATAACTGCTCCAGCTGTAACTCCTGATTGAGTGGATGCTGTGCTGTCATTTTAAAACGATTTAGCTGTTGTTGAAACGCCAGTAAGCGTGACATATTGACCGCACCCGCCAATGCCTGCAATGGCGCAGCCTCACTCGGATGATAACGCAAGGGTTGCTGGTGGCTGGAGAGCCAGACATCCAGCAGCCATTTCTGTAACACCTGGATCGCCTGCTCCATGCCCTGCTTGATCAGCACCGGCACAGCTGCGGCAATATCGATGGTCGCGCCGCCTACCAGGTGCGGGCGGAGTTGCTGGTACCAGGCATGCCAGTCAAACTCATCCTGTTGGATCGTCGTTGGTGCACCACCGCTGTAATGCCAGATCCATTCAGGATTCGGCACAGACTGGGCTTGTAACCACTGCAAGCCCTGCTCGCGGCTCGGCACCGGCATTTCCACCTGCATACACCGGCTTAAAATAGTCGGCAACAAGGCCTGACGCTGATGCGAGACCAGTAAAAACTGCGTGCGCTGCGGCGGCTCTTCCAATAGTTTAAGTAAAGCGTTAGAGGCCGCTACATTCATCGCCTCCAGGGGGTGAATCAACACCACTCGAATACCATCGACGCGATGGGAGGTCAGCGACAAATAGTCATGCAAGGCGCGAATCTGGTCTATGAGGATTTGCTGTCGTTTGCGGGTCTTTTTCTTGCCACTATCAGCAGCATCGTCATCTTCAGGCGTGATCTCCCTGAAATCAGGATGCGCGCCTTCAGATAGCCAATGACAGGACTCACATTCGCCACAGGCAAAGCCCTGTTGTGGTCGTAAACACAGCAAAGCCGCCGCCATCGTCTGCGCAAAATGCAGTTTACCAATACCGGTTTTACCATGCAGCAATAAGGCATGGTGACGCGTCTCCCCCGCTTGCATCCAATGCGAGAACAGGGAGTTTTGCCAAGGATAAAGCTTATTAATCATAAAGATGAAATAATTTCTTCAACTGACTTCTTCACTTCTTCAAGTGAGCGATGCGCATCTATGACATGAAAACGCTGCGGAAATTCGGCCGCCCTGGCCAGGTATTGCGCGCGCAATCTGGCAAAAAATTCAGCGCCTTGCGCTTCAAATTTGTCTGGCGTCCGAGCCCCGGCCAGGCGCTGCAAACTCACCTCAACCGGCACATCAAACAACAGGGTGGCATCGGGCTGCAAATCACCCTGCACCCATTGTTCTAATTGCTGCATTTTTTGCAAAGGCAGGCCGCGTGCACCGCACTGATAGGCATAAGACGCATCGGTGAAACGGTCTGACACCACAATCGCACCGCGCTGTAATGCTGGCAGAATGACTTGCTGCAAATGCTCGGCACGCGCAGCAAACATCAACAAAGACTCGGTTTCCACATGCATCTCTCTATGCAACAGGATTTCGCGCAATTCTTCCCCTAATAGGGTACCGCCAGGTTCACGTGTAGAAACCACTTCGCGGCCGCGACTGGCCAGCATTTGTAAAATCGTCGGAATATGCGTGCTCTTACCGGCACCATCCATTCCTTCCAGCGTGATAAACAAGCCCGCCATTATTCAAGATTCCCCGTATGTATATCTTGGTGCATATTGTTTAGTGTTTCTTTAATTGGTAGGCGCGCACCGCCTGATTGTGTGCGTCCAGCGAACTGGTAAACACATGCCTGCCCTGGCCGTTTGCTACAAAATACAAAGCATTGGTTTTGGCCGGATGCAAGGCCGCTTGTATCGAGGCCAGCCCTGGCAAAGCAATCGGCGTCGGCGGCAAACCACTGCGCGTATACGTGTTGTAAGGCGTATCCGTCAGCAAGTCTTTTTTAGTGATATTGCCCCGGTAGCGCGTACCCATGCCATAAATCACCGTGGGGTCAGTCTGCAATCGCATGCCTTTACGCAGGCGGTTAATAAACACACCGGCAATTTGCGGCCGCTCTTCTTCCACCCCGGTTTCTTTTTCGACGATGGATGCCATCACCAGCGCCTCATACATGGAGCGGTAAGGCAAGCCAGTCTCACGTGCCTCCCAGGCCGCCGACAAATGCTGCGCCATTTTCTGGTAAGCCCGCTTGTAAAGGTCGGCATCACTGCTCTGCGCGTCCAGAAAATAAGTATCCGGAAAAAACCAGCCTTCCGGGTGCATGGCTTGCCCGCTGATTTGCTGCATCAACTCGCTATCAGACAACATCACGGTGTCATGGCGGATGCCTGGCATCTGTGCCAGTTTTTGCCTGAAGTCGGCAAACGTTTTACCTTCAATCAATTGCAGTTTAAATTGATCAAACGTGCCGTGCTTGAGGATATCTATGAGCGACATCACCTGCAATGGCGTATTCAACGCGTAATCACCGGCCTGCAATTGACCACCACTGCCTGTCACCTTCACCGTCAGCAGAAAGCTATAGGGTTCAGTCAGCACACCTGCGGCAACCAGTTGATCGGCAATGCCGCGCACACTGGCCCCGGCCGGAATCTGCAAGCCTATGGTTTCTGATGCCATGGGTAATGGTCGAATCATGAAAATCACCATCCAGACTGCCAGTGCCAGAACCGCGAGCACCAAGGCGGCAACACCGTATTTCACACACTGCTTAATGAACAACATAGTTTAAATGCGCTCTTAATTCTTTGGCCCAATCATTGCTGGCAATCACCTGGTCGTCAATCTGCGTCACCTGTAATACGCCATAGACGCTATTGGCTACCACCACAGCATCGGCTGCCAGCAGGTTTTCCATAAACAAGTTGGTCGAGACCACCACCTGGCCGTGCGTTTTATACCAGTCGAGGATTTTTTGTCGCATCACGCCTGACACGCCACACTGATCCAGTGCCGGGGTCATCACCAGACCGTCTTTGCTGATAAACAGATTGCCGCTGACGGCCTCAATCACCTGGTCTTTGTAATCACGCAGCACGCCATCAAAAAAGCGTGGGTCTTTGAGTTCCGCACGTGCCAGCACATTTTCCAGGCGATTCAGGTGCTTGATACCAGCCAGCAAGGGCTGGGAGGCCAATCGCGTCTGGCAGGTATATAAAGCCACGCCCGTCGTATAGATTTCAGGCGCATATACTGGTAGCGCACTGTGTATAAATACCCGTGTCGGCTCACAGATGGCGGGCGGCGCGTAACCACGCGCACCGTCACCGCGTGTAATCATAACCTTCACAATCCCGTTTGATAACTCTTCGCCGTCAGCAGAGGCCATCAAGTGCCTGAATTCCTGCATCAGCAACTCGGCTGAGGGGCATACAATCTGGATTTTGCTGCAATCGGCCACCAGCGTCTGATAGTGTAGCGGCCAGTCCTGTAATTCGCCGCCCAGCAGGCGCATGGTGCGGAAAATGCCATCACCATAAGCAAAGCCGCGGTTGGTTGGCGCAATGCCAGATACCAATTTACCGTTGACGCAATAGCGGACTGAGCTCATGTGATGCCAGAGAAAAGAGTGATGTCGAACAAGGCTGAAACCATACCATAAATCGACGCTAACTGACGCGCTATCTGACGAAAAACCAGCCACGAACAACGGCCTAAACGCTGAAATAAAGGATTTTTTAAAGTTTATTGTGGTGATGCCGTTAACAAGATTAGCAGTAATGTATCTGTATTCTTTTTGACGAGGCATGGCGATGTCAGTTTCCAATATTCAAAGCAATGTCTCAGCCCTGCTAAACAAGGCCTACAACACCGAGACCAACGCAGCGAGCAGCGGCGATGCCGTCAGTACGCTTGCCAAAGAAAGCACCACCAACAGTGACAGCAGCACAAACGCCTCGGCCAGTGCGCAAGTGACACTAGGCAGCACCGACACAGCACCTGAAACCTATACCGCAAAAGGCTTAATGCAGCAGTTGCGCCAATATCAGCTGAGTAATGCATCGCTAATCTTTGGCAATGGCGATGAGTCGAATGACGATAGTACGGGCTTGACCAGCTTACCAGGTACATCTTCGAGTAGTGACCTGGAGAGCATGAGCCAGGACTGGGTAAGCACCATCAGCGAAAGTCCTGGTAAAGCGTCGGTCATGGTCGAGAGCAGTAAAAATAACTCCTTAAATACGATTTTTGGCGGATAAACACCGGCAGATCAGTATTCAGACGGCGCCAACGCCTGTCAGAGATCTCTATAAAAATGCCCGGCTTTCCGGGCTTTTTTATTTTTGTGGCAACCATGCAACGTCGCATATACAATTGTTAATAAATGATAATAAATCAACAATTGAAGGAGTGATGCGATGAAACCAAAAATCTTTATAGGCTCTTCACGCGAGGGTCTGGATATTGCCAATGCCATACACGCCAATTTAACCCGCGATGCCGAATGCACGGTGTGGAGCAATGGCGTGTTCCAGATTTCAGGCTCTACCATCTACAGCCTGATCAACGCCCTGCGCAACTCGGATTTTGGCGTATTTGTATTTAGCCCGGATGACCTGACGATTATGCGCGGGCAGCAAAATCCGGTGGTACGTGACAATGTGATTTTTGAGCTAGGCCTGTTTATCGGCCGCCTGGGCGTTGAACGCTGTTTCTTTATCACCCCTGACCATGTCGCTGATTTACGGCTACCGACTGACCTGATGGGCATACTGCCCGGGCAATATGAAGCCAACCGGCACGACCAAAACTGGCTGGCCGCCACCAACCCGGTCTGCATGCAAATCCGTGCCAAGCTGATAGAGCTTAAATCGTTTCAAGATGCCACCGTGAACGCCTCAACAGCGGTGGACTCAAGCACTAACCATGAAATAAAGCATGCAATATCACATGATCACACGGCAACAGATCAACACTTAGGACTGGAGCCACACGGCAAGGCCTATGCACTGACTGGCAATACGCATAAGCATAAAGACGCTATTAAACAAGCCGGGGCCAGCTGGAACAAAGGTTTAAAGAAATGGATTATTCGCGGTAGCGATAAAATCAAGTTTGAACGCCTGATCGCAGACGTGAACGGCAGCACACATTAACAGCGTGTGCCCAAACTCAGTTACGCTTTGACAAAATGACCGCGTGCTTTGCCACTGAGGCACTGCAGCAAGTCTGCGGTACGCAATGCCAGTGCGTAGCCCAGTACGCCACTGCCTATCACCACGGTGTCATAGTTGGCGACACTGTCATCAACCAATACCGTAAAGCCCTCAGGCAAAGCAATCGGCGGCACTGCACCGACCACATAGCCGGTCGCTTCCGGCACTTCGTCATATTCCGCCATGCGGCATTTGCGCTCACCCAAGTGGGCGCGCAATAACGCCCAGTCTGCACGGCCGCCGCCAGCCACTGCCAGCAGGCAAAAACCACTGTTTTCCCCCTTGAACACCACGCTGCGTACCACAGACTGCGGATCTAATCCTTGGGCGGAAAGTAATTCCTCCAGCTGGCGGATCGGTTTCTGATCGTCACTCAGGGGAATTTCAATCACTTCAAATTGAATCTGCTGCTGGACTAGCAAATCAATCACCGGCGAGGTTAGATGCGTCGTCACGAACAAACTCCTCAATTAATCAATANNCTTTAATAAATGAATATAATTTATTGATATTCAGTGTATTTTGCGTTGCTGCCCTTGCATTTATCGGCTGGGTATTTCTGCGCATTTAGCGCAATCTTGGCATTGGTGGCGGCGATCAAATCAATGCCACACACCTCGGCAATCCGCATCAGGTACACAAAAGTATCTGCCAGTTCCTGCCCAACCTTGTCTTTGGTTTCGGCATGCAGTTGGCGACTGTCAGACTCTGTCATCCATTGAAAATGCTCAACCACCTCAGCCGCCTCTACAATCATGGCCATGGCCAGGTTTTTAGGGGAATGAAACTGCGCCCAGTCACGCTCTTCTACAAAGGCATTCACACGTGCCCGCAATGCATCAATTGAATCAGTCATCATTTCTCCAGCATATCCGCTAACCGCGTCACGCAATTGATAGCCACAGAGGTCACAGAGATACGCCTGCGAGGAAACGGACTCTCCTCTGTGCGCTCTGTGATCTCTGTGGCTTTAAATCAGACACTTTCTTCACCGCTATTTTTTTCGCGCCGATTGCTGCCTGCCACCATTTTAATCTCAAACAAACGGCATTCTAGTGGTCCGTTATACAGCAGCGTTTTCTTGCTCGGACTTAAACGCATGAGCTTAGGCATACGCAAGTCATTGGTCAGGAAATAGGTATTCCAGCCTGAGAACCTCTGCTTAAGCGCTGCCGCCATTTGCGGATACAGCTCGGCCAGTGTGTCATCTTCACCGATACGCACCCCATAAGGCGGATTCGCCACCAGCACGCCGCTGTCTGCTGGCGGTGCAACCTTGGTAAATTCCCAGTGCGACAATTGCACGGCGTCCAGCCAGCCAGCCATTTCCAGATTCTGCTTGGTCACACGTACCGCGCGCAAATCCATGTCTGAACCGTAAATACTTTGGAAACTCACCGGTTTAACGGCTTTGGCCGCTGCATTACGCACTTTCTTGAATGTATCAGATTCAAAGTTTTTGAGTTTTTCAAAGCCAAAATTGCGGTTCAAGCCTGGTGCAATATTCAGCGCAATCATCACGGCCTCAAGCAGAAACGTACCGCTGCCACACATAGGGTCCAGTAGCGCCTGGCCAGGTTGCCAGCCAGTGAGCTTTAAAATACCTGCCGCCAGGTTTTCACGCAATGGCGCTTCAATACTGTTTTTACGGTTGCCACGCTGATAGAGTGGATTACCGGAAGTATCAACATACAACTGGTAGCTGTCAGCCGTCAGGTATACATGCACACGCACGCCGGGCTCACGCGTATCAATATTCGGACGGCTACCCACACTTTGACGGAAGCGGTCACAAATAGCATCTTTGACGCGCAAAGTAATGAATTCCAGGCTCTTCAACGGACTGCGCACCGCCGTGACTTTGACCATCATGCTGTGTTTGACATCAAACCAGTTCGGCCAGTTGATTTTGAGTGCGCCCTGGTAAATATCGTCTTCTGTCAGGTATTTACCACGCCCGACCTGCATCAAAATGCGTGTCGCCACGCGTGAGTGCAAGTTGGCGTGGTAGCAGACAGAAAGCTCGCCGCTAAAACTGGCGCCGCCTTCGGTGCCTTTGATCTCACGCGCGCCACCCTGCTTGAGTTCATCGAGGAGAATAGCTTCCAGGCCACGTGGGCAGGTTGCGAAGTATTGATTCATGAAATTAGCCACCGAGGGTGAACTCCTTACCGTTGTTAGGATTCGCGCCTTGCAGGCGGTCTATCAGGTCGAGAAAATTGATATTGTGGGTTTGCATGGCCTCTTGCGCGCGTTTGCGCAAGGTAGCCAGGTCTGGCATGGCTAAAGCGGATTTAAAACCAAATACAATGATATTGCCGGGTTTGCCCGTCGGCATCATGAGTACGCGTTGCTCAAAGGTTTGCTCCATGCGCTGCATATAGATATCAAACTTTTTGTCCGAACCCCACAGGTTAATGGTAAACAAGCCATCTGGCGTCAGTGCGTCTGCACAGTCATCAAAGAATGACTGGGTACAAAAATCTGGTGGCAAGCCATTGCTGCCAAAAGCATCCATCATCAGCCAGTCACATCCGCCGGGATGCTGCTGGATATGGGCAATGCCGTCACCCTCAATGATTTGCAAACGCTCGTCATCATCTGGCACAAAAAAGTGACTGCGTGCGACCTGAATCACCTGCGGATTGAGTTCGATCACGGTTTGCTGAATCTGCGGGCAATATTGCCACACGTATTTGGCAATGGAGCCACCACCCAGGCCGACCAAGGTCAATTGACGGCTACCCGGCTTGAATAACAGGCTGCTCAGCACGCCCCATGAATAAGCTAGCACCAGCGCGTAAGGGTCTTTAACCTTCATGCTGCTCTGTATCGTCGGCGAACCCAGATGCATGGAGCGCACGCCATCGGTCTCGGTGACTTCTACCATCTCAAAGTCAGACACAGCCTTATGGATTTTGCGATTAAATTTAAACATTATGCACTTTCCGTCACGTCAGGCTGGGCATCATCTGCGGCCGCTGCTTCAAGGGCAATTGCTTCGTCACTGGCAGCCACGTCATCACCGGCAGCGGAACTCACCTCTTCGATCACGCCCAGAAACTTGCATTCCAGCTCCATGAGCAAAGTATCTATTTTCTGTATCGCCAAGCGTACTTTACTGCCAGGCTTGGTCGCCGGCAAACTGTGTACCTTGGTCATATAAGGCAATCGTTCCAGGCGCACCAGATTTTCGCGCCACACCGTGGCATCTATTTCAGTGATGCCTTCCTGAATCAGGTATTGCAGGCACCAGTAGCGCTCCATGCGCGTCTGGAACTCGTTATAGGCATTGTAGGTTTGATCAAAATTACGCATATGGCCGACAATCTCATCGCCATTGGCTGCGTAGACCGGCGCTTGCAGGGTCAATACACTGATCAATTGCCGCTGGTTAATCAAATCCACTGCACGACGTAAAGGCGAGGTACACCAGGCATATTGTGCTACGCCCAGCCCTTGGTGACCTTCGGCCTTGGTGGTCATATATACTTTACCGCCGTTTTGCGCACGGTAAATGCCAGACACATCGTGCTCGGCCAGCAACAAGCCCCATTGGCTATTGGCCGCAATCATCAACTCAGCGACCAGTTTATCCATGGGCGAGCCGCGCTGACGATTCACAATATCAACGATGCCATCCGTCACGTAAAAATTGTAATCCACCGGCTGTGGCCGGGTCGGGTCATATTTGCCACGCGCCTTTTCTAGGCTCTCGGCAAAATGGAACAAAAACACCAGCGACGACCACAGCGGATGACCGCTATCTTGCGCTAAAGTGGTTTCATTGAAATAAGGTTCCAACGTGTCATGCCGCAAGTTTTCTGCAATCTGTACGCGCTCCAGGCAGCTATGCTGGTGCACAATGCTAAAGTCAGGCGCCACTTCCAGATACAGCGATAAGGCAGGCTTGGTTTCACCTGCATCCAGGCTGAATGGCCGAATTGCGACTTCCGGCAACATGGTAATTTTGTGCCCGGGCATATAGACCGTAGACAAACGCTTCATCACCTCGTTATCCAAGGCCTCATGTGGCGTCACGCCCAATGCAGGCGCAGCAATATGAATCCCGACTTGCGTATTGCCATTGCTTAACGGTGTCACGGATAAGGCATCATCAATTTCTGTCGTGGTGCTGTCATCAATGCTAAATGCCTGTACGGCTGACAATGGCAATTCATCAGGTATGTCTGCCAGCGAAAATGCCGGAAACTCGGTGCCATGGGCAAAATACTCACGTAGAAATGCCCCGAGGTGGTAATCATGCACTGAGGTAATAGCGCCTGCTGCGTGCAAGACTTGTACTGGCAATTGTTTTAGCTCAGCCGCTGCCTGCTCCAGCGCCTTCCACTCCAGGCTGTTTTTATCCGGCGCATATAACAATGCATCCAATTTAGTCGCAAAGCTTTCAGGCAAAGCTTGTGCCTTGAGCTGCACCACCATCTGCGCCATGAATTCGGCTTGCTGACGCTTCTTTTCCAGGCCAGCCAAGGCGGCTTTCAAAGTATCTTCCGGCGCAGCTTTATAGCGGCCTTTGCCTTTGCGGTAAAAATACATCGGCGCTGCGTGCAACTTGAGCGCAATCGCTGCCGCTTGCTGGCGACTCGGTTTGCCACCGTAATATTCTTGCGCCAGGTCCTCGAAAGCAAACTCTGGCTCACCACAGCATTCCCATAAAAAGTCGGTATCCAGGGTGTCGGACTCCGCCTGCGCCGCTTCGAGAAAGCCTGACAAACCGCCATCAAACCGCATCAATACATTGGCGGTTTTAATTTTGCTGCGTTTGCCGGTGCTGGCCTCGACTTGCATGCTGCTATCGGCCTCAGACATGATGGAAGCGACCTTAAAGCCACCGTCTTCTTCGTAAAAAACATTCATGTGGGGAAATTAAACGTGTGGAAATCACACTTGCGCGTATTAAAACGCTATTTTACCCGAGAAGCGCAGAGTTTTTTGGCAGGCACTGAACTTTAGCCGTGGATAATGACTAAAATAGCATGATGAAGCCCCTGAACTTTGATAACCGTTTTACCCGGGAACTGCCCGGCGACCCGATCTCAGACAACTATACCCGGCAGGTCAGTGACTGTTTATGGTCACCTGTGCAGCCGACACCTGTAAAAAACCCACAATTGCTTGCTTATAGCGCTGAAGTCGCCCAACTGCTTGGGCTATCAGCTAAAGACATGCAAGACCGCGACCTGGTCCAGACATTGGGCGGCAATGGCGCGCTAGATGGCATGTTTACCTATGCCACCCGCTATGGCGGCCATCAATTCGGGCATTGGGCCGGGCAACTGGGGGATGGCCGCGCCATTTACCTGGGGGAATTGGTTCACGCGGGCAAACGCTATGAGCTACAGCTCAAAGGTGCAGGTGAAACACCCTACTCCCGCTCAGCCGATGGCCGGGCAGTACTCCGCTCCAGCTTGCGCGAATTTTTATGCTCGGAAGCCATGCATCATCTGGGGGTACCGACCACACGAGCGTTAAGCCTGGTCACTACCGGCAACCAGGTGGTACGGGATATGTTTTACAACGGTAACCCGCAACTGGAGCCAGGTGCGATTGTCTGCCGTGTCGCACCTTCATTTACGCGTTTTGGCCATTTTGAAATACTGGCCAGCCGCAACGAATTACCGTTGCTGAAACGCCTGATCGGCTTTACGCTGGACCGTGACTTTGCCGATTGGTGGCCATCCACCGGTTTGGCACTTGATATCAATGACCCTGCACCGGCCTTGATAGAAGCATGGTTTGAAGAAGTCTGCTCACGCACGGCCGTCATGATCGCACACTGGATGCGTGTTGGTTTTGTGCATGGCGTGATGAATACCGACAATATGTCCATCCTCGGCCTGACCATCGATTATGGCCCGTATGGCTGGGTGGATAACTTTGACCCGGGATGGACGCCGAATACCACTGATGCACAAGGTCGCCGCTATTGTTTTGGCCGCCAACCGGATATTGCGCGCTGGAACCTGGAACGGTTGGCCGAAGCGCTCGGCACCTTACTGCCAGAGACGCAAGGCCTGGCGGATGGCCTGACCACTTACGACCAGGCCTATATACGCGCCCTTACATCCAGCCTGGCTGACAAGTTTGGCTTTGATCACTGGCAAGACGGCGATGGCGAGCTGATTAACCATATTTTTGAGTTGATGCAACGCGCGGAAGTCGACCAAACGCTATTTTTCACACGACTGGCGAAGCTGGATATGGCGCAGCCACAACTGGCAACACTGGCAGATGCTTTTTATACTGAGTCAGGGCAGCAACAGTTTGGCGCCGATATTCAAACCTGGCTACATAACTACAGCCTGCGCATACAACAATCGACATTAACCCCTGAGCAACGTTTACAAAAAATGGCGGCGGCGAACCCGATTTATGTGTTGCGAAACTACCTGGCGCAAGAAGCGATTGACCTGGCGACCCAAGGTGACAACAGCCGCTTGCTGACATTATTGCAAGTATTGCGCCATCCATATACCGAACAAGCCGGCATGGAGGCCTTTGCGCAAAAGCGCCCGGACTGGGCCAGACAAAAGGCCGGTTGCTCGATGTTGTCGTGTAGTTCATAATTTTGGCCATGCAAACTGCCGAACAACTCATCACCGATGCGGGCCTGCGCTCAACCAAAGCACGATTAGCCGTATTGAACACCCTGCTCAACTCGCATACGGCACTCAGTCATACCGATATTTTAACCACGTTGCAAGGCGTCAAGGAAATTGACCGGGTAACGGTATACCGGGTGCTGGACTGGTTACAGGAACATGCCCTCATCCATAAAATATCCACCGATGACCGCGCCTGGAAATTTCAACTGAACGCCCCTAAACGCAGTTACAAAGCCGCAGACGCCAACGCGAGCAGCGGTTTGTTAAGCAATCACGGTCATGCCCATTTGCAATGCCAGCGCTGCGGGACAGTCCTTTGTATTCATGAATTGGCTGCGCATATTCCGCAAGCTATTTTCGACACCTACCAAATATCCCACATCGAGATCAACCTCAAGGGCCTCTGCCCACAATGCCAACAGGCGTCAGCCTAAAATAGCCGCGCTACTCTCTGCCTCACTACCTTGTTTATTTTGCAACTTAGTTGCAAATAATAACAACACCCCTTAAAATGCAACTTTATTGCATTGCAACAAAGTTGCTTAAATGGTTACTCACGTACAATTATTAGCGATGCCAGCGGATGCTTATATGAATGAAGCGCAACTGGCCTTCTTTCGGCAGTTGCTGCAGGCACAGCTTCAAACCTTGCAAGACAATATGCGCCAGACCAGTGAACATCTCTCAGATCAGCAAGAAACACCAGACCCGGCCGACCGCGCCACCCAAGAGGAAACACACAGCCTTGAACTGCGCACGCGGGACCGCGAACGCAAACATTTAAAAACCATTCAATCCGCCTTGCGCCGCATCCAGGATGGCAGCTATGGCTATTGCGAAGACACCGGGGAGCCAATCGGCCTCGCCAGACTATTAGCCAGGCCAACCACCAAGTTGTGCCTGGAAGCACAGGAGCGGCATGAACGCCGCGAACGGCAATTTAACCACTAAAGGATGACCTATGAAAAAACTGCCAGTCACGGTACTTTCCGGCTTTCTGGGCGCAGGTAAAACCACCCTGCTCAACCATATTCTCAATAACCGCGAAGGCAAGCGCGTCGCAGTGATTGTCAACGATATGTCCGAGGTAAATATCGATGCACAACTGCTGCGTGATGGCGGCGCAGCCTTATCACGCCAGGAAGAAAAACTGGTTGAGATGAGCAACGGCTGCATTTGCTGCACCTTGCGCGAAGATTTATTGATTGAAATCACACGGCTGGCCAAAGAAA
The DNA here is from genome assembly GCF_002454655.1 of Methylophilus sp. UBA6697. Taxonomy (NCBI): domain Bacteria; kingdom Pseudomonadati; phylum Pseudomonadota; class Betaproteobacteria; order Nitrosomonadales; family Methylophilaceae; genus Methylophilus; species Methylophilus sp. UBA6697. The sequence continues at coordinate 29,592 of NZ_DKJH01000021.1, read as the reverse complement.
ACCGCTTTGATTACCTGTTGATTGAAACCACCGGCATTTCCGAGCCCTTGCCCATTGCAGAAACCTTTACCTTTGCAGACGAAGACGGCGTCTCGCTGGCAGATGTCGCCGAATTGGACACCATGGTCACCGTAGTTGATGGTTATAACTTTCTCAAAGACTATGGCTCGCAAGATATGCTGGGCGACCGCGGCCTATCGCTGGGCGAAGAAGATGAGCGCACGGTGGTTGACCTGCTGGTTGAACAAATCGAGTTTTGCGACGTGTTAGTGCTGAATAAAACTGACTTGTTAACCCTGGAAGAAGTCTCCAGGCTGGAAAGCATCCTCAAAACTCTCAATCCGCGCGCGCAAATCATACACAGTAGCTTTGGCAAAGTGCCACTAAATCGCATCATGCATACCGGCTTGTTCGACTTTGACCAGGCCGCTGAAGCGCCTGGTTGGCTGCAAGAGCTACGTGGCGAGCATGTGGCGGAAAGTGAAGAATACGGCATCTCCAGCTTTGTGTACCGCGCCCGCAAACCGTTTCATCCACAGCGTTTGTGGCAGTGGTTCAATCAAGAATGGCCTGGCGTCGTCCGCTCCAAAGGCCGTTACTGGATCGCCTCACGGCCAGAGTTCTGCGCCACCTGGTCGCAAGCAGGCGCAGTCACCCGCACCGAACTGGCAGGCATGTGGTGGAGCGCCACACCGCAAGAATACTGGCCACAAGATGAAGAAAGCCTGCAACACATCCACTCGCGCATGCAGGCCCCTTATGGTGACCGCCAGCAAGAACTGGTGGTTATCGGCATGGGGATGGATAAAGCCGCACTCACTGCCGCCTTCGATGCCTGCCTACTGACAGAAGCAGAGCTGGCATCCGGCATGGATGCCTGGCGGCAACTCAGCGACCCGTTTCCGCAATGGTCAGTGAATAGGCAGGACGAGTCACCCGAGCTAGTCGCAGAGGTTTCTTAATCAATATCAGCAAACTACGTAAAATCATGAGCTGCTTTTACGGATTCGCTTCAGGGTGGTTTTGAAACATCGGCGTATAGTGACAGTCATACAAGTACATCAAGCACGATGTACTACGAAACAACTAAAGGAGACTATCATGTGGACTAAACCAGCTGCTACTGAAATGCGTTTTGGCTTTGAAGTGACGATGTACGTCATGAACAAATAATCAGGATTCATCTCAAATTTTGAGAGCTGCCTGAACAAAAAACCGCCGAATTCCGGCGGTTTTTTATTGCCTCACAACAAGGCTCCCCTCTAAAACTGCGCCCACTCACCATCATCCGTGCCTGTACGTAATTTTCCTGAGCGCTGCACATTCACACTAACAGGTGCTTTACTGGTGCGCGCATGGATATGGCTCACGGTAGAACGTTTGTCGGCACCGCTTTCATGCCCCAGTCGAAAGGCACTTACGGCACGGACAAGGCTTTCAGCCTGATCAACCAACGACTCTGATGCCGCTGCAGCCTCTTCAACCAAGGCAGCGTTTTGCTGCGTGACCTCATCCATGGTCATCACTGCCTGATTCACCTGGTTAATACCGGTGCTTTGCTCAACAGAAGCAGCAGCAATTTCACTCATAATATCCGTCACCTGTTGCACAGAAACCACTACCTCCTGTATCGTTTTTCCGGCCTCCTCCACCAACTGGCTGCCTTTTGCAGTCTGGACGACAGAGTCATCAATCAGCACTTTAATTTCCTTGGCAGCCTCGGCAGAGCGTTGGGCCAAATGGCGGACTTCGGCAGCCACTACCGAGAAGCCACGCCCCTGCTCGCCAGCACGGGCAGCTTCAACCGCTGCGTTCAACGCCAGAATGTTCGTTTGAAAAGCGATGCCATCAATGACCGAAGTGATATCCTCTATCCTTTTCGCGCTTTCATTCATGGCGCTCATGGTTGTCACCACCTCACCAACCACATCACCGCCTCTCACAGCAACCTCTGAAGCCGCAGTTGCCAGCTGACTGGCTTGTTTTGCATTGTCGGCATTCTGTTTAACCGTCGCTGCCAACTCTTCCATGCTGGCAGCCGTTTCCTCCAGGCTTGACGCCTGTTGCTCAGTGCGGCTGGAAAGGTCATTATTACCAACGGAAATTTCATCCGCAGCCGTATTAATCATCACCGTCGCTTCACGCACTTGCAAGATCACTTCGCTCATCTTGTCGATCAGCGCATTCACGCCATCACACAACGCAGCAATATCGCCTGTTTTACCCTCAAGCGACACGCGACTGCTTAAATCACCGGCTTTGGCGCCGTCAATAATCGCTTTGGTCTCTTGTACAGCATGGGCTAGTGCTTGTGCACTTTCATGCTGTGCAGTGATATCTGTCGCATACTTCACCACTTTAAAGGGTTTGCCATTCATATCCAGAATCGGGTTGTAAATGGCCTGCATCCACACCACAGCCCCACCTTTGCGGATACGCTTCACTTGCCCGACTTGTGCCTCACCACGGCGCAAAGCATCCCAAAACGCCTTGTAATCCTGGCTAGAGCGGTAAGCGGAATCGACAAACATACTGTGGTTTTTGCCTAACACTTCACTTTCGGCATAACCGGAGAGTTGCAAAAACAAGTCGTTTACCGATGTGATGGTGCCGTCAAGGTCAAACGAAATCACGCCCTGGGTTCTATGAATGCCAGAGATCTGACCAGCATTATCCGCCGCAATCAACTTGGATTCAGTAATGTCCATGGTGTAATTAACAATCTTGTACGGCTTGCCTTTTAAATCGTAAATCGGGTTATAAGACGCCTGTATCCAGACTTCACGCCCACCTTTGGCAATCCGCTTGTATTGCCCCATGTCCGAGCCGCCATGCACAAGCTTGTTCCACAAGACCGCATAAGCCTCGCTGCTGGCAAAGCTGGGTTCCAGCACCTTGCTAACATGTTGCCCAAGCAACTCGTGTTCGCTATAACCCAGCATATCCAGGTAAGTTTGGTTCACTTTAAGCACCGTGCCATCCAGGCCCAGTTCAATCACGCCTTGTGATTTGCCAATCGCAGTAATCTGGCCTTCAAAATCGGCATTTCTGAGCTTTTGCGCCGTGATATCTGCAGCATACTTCACCACTTTATAAGGCTTACCATCTGCATCTAAAATGGGGCTATAGGTCGCATCCAGCCAGATCTCCTTGCCATGCTGGCCGATACGCAAAAACTCACCGCTGACTGATTCGCCACGTGTTAACTTTTGCCAAAAGGCATGATAGTCGCCACTACTGATAAATGCTGGCTCAACCAACTGGCTATGTGACATGCCAACCAGCGCATTTCGTGTATAGCCCAACACCGACAAGAAAATATCATTGACGGCTGTTATTTTGCCATCCAGGTCAAACTCTATTGACCCGGTAGAACGGTTAATCGCGGCCAATTGATTTTCAAACAATGCGGCTTGCTCGCGGGTTTCAATGGCAGACTCTTTTAAGGCATTTTCGCTGACACTGAGCAACGTCTGCATCTTTTTCAGTGCTTGCAATACTTCACTCAGCTCGTTGCTACCCTGCGCATCAATATAGGTGCTGTAGTTGCCGATGGTGATTTCTTTCACCGCACGGAGTGTTTGCGCCAGCGGCTGGGTCACTGAACGAGCAATGATCATCGCCAAGCCTAGCAGGACAGGTAATGCCAAGCCCAGGCTAGCAAAAGACAGTGCAGTGAATTGATGAGTAAAATCCAGCCCTACTTGTACGGCCAGCAATGCAAAAGCCATAGCCGCCAAACCGACTAAGCGCTGTTTGACCGTAATGGCGCCCAATATGTTTTTTAATTTATTCGCCAAGGACAAGTTCACCACTTTGCCATCTACAATTGCCAGACCTTTGGCGTTGTCTGTATTAAACAATTGGTAGGCAGCGGAGGCTTCGTTAATTTGTTGCCGCGTAGGCTTTCTACGCGCGGATAAGTAACCCACGACCTGATTGTTTTCAGTTACCGGCGTGGCATTGGCCACCACCCAATAAAAGTCACCATGCTTGGTGCGATTTTTCACCAAGCCCGTCCATGGTTTACCGGCTTTCAAGCTGCGCCACATATCGGCAAAAGCGGCCGCAGGCATATCCGGGTGGCGCACAATATTATGGCTGCTGCCGACCAACTCAGACTCACTAAAGCCACTAACTTGAATAAAGTCTTTGTTGGCATAGGTAATCACACCCTTGAGATCTGTTCTCGTCAACATGAACTGGGCATCATCAAACTGGATTTCTGTGGCCGTCACTGGCAAATTTAATTTCATAATCAATCGCTTTCTATCCCTGAGTCATTGAGACAATTTAATTTAATAATGGAGAGTCAATTCGTCGCTGATTCTGGCTGGGCCACGGACCTAGTTTTTCCGTGTCGACCAAAAAAGGACATATTTGACTCTGTGCTTCTCCCAGTTGGATAGCAGTCACACCGTACACGACACCTTGTCGCCTGATATCCATTTTGTCTGCTGGCCATGTCAGAATTTGTCTTACAAAAAAATGACTTTTATTTTTATATACAATAACTTAATCAACAAAACGCATATTGAGATAGATCAATAAAATGGCTGAATTATTTTGTAGCATGCCGCATGGCGAAGTGATGGCTGATCGTTAGCGCGTCAGGAACCTAATGCTGTTGCCGCTTACTAATCAAGCAATCAACAACGATTGATAATGACCGGTGAGTATTAAGCCCGAAGACATTTTGGCTTTATAATCGTTTTGAAATTTTGTTATGACGTTTTTATGGAGTCTCGCATGCGTTTACAGTCCCTTTCTGTTTTATTCCTGATCGCCACACTGAGCCAGCCAGTGTTTGCCCGCAATATCCTTAATGAACAAACGGATGCCGCCACTGCACGGGATGCCGTGGGCGATGCCATGAGCAAATTGAGTGACCTTGAGCAAAGAATCAAATCTCAGGAAGCCCTGGTTGCGCAGGAACAGGCAAAGTTAAAGCAATACCAATCCGATAAAGTGCAAGCGGAAAAAGACCTGGAAAATAAAAAAGTGATTTTCGAGCAGAAATCCAAAGTACTGGATGACGCCTGGAAGCAACGTAACGATTACTAACGGTATGTCGGCGCGCTTTATCTAAACTGTCACACGCACAGATACTTGCGAATCCGCGGGTATCTGCCTCTCCCGCTTTACGCCTCCATTAGCCCTCGACACACATCACAAACATGTGTCGAGTTGATTTGGGTCAATACCCGCTTTAGCCAGCAAACCTACAATGGTCTCAAATCAATGCACCTAATGGAGTGACCACAATGAAAAAAACCGCAATCAGTTTAATGTTGGCAGCCTTATTGCCTGCCATGAATGCCTATGCAGAGCAAGGTGACTGGGTTGTACGTCTGCGTGCAACCAATATCAGCCCGAACGAAAGCAGCCGCTTGGGCAGCACCGTCAACAAGGCGGTGGGTGCCAATGTGATGACACCAAGCGCAGACCTGAAACTCGACAGCAACACAATTCCTGAATTAGATATTAGCTACTACTGGACCAAAAACATTGCGACCGAACTGATCCTGGCACTGGGCAGCAAACACGATGTAAGAATCACTGGCGACAGTGCCGGTGTGGTTGGCAACCAGCATCTGGGTAGCATTGATGCGCTGCCACCTACCTTGACGGCGCAATGGCACTTTAACCCTGATCAAACCATTGACCCTTATGTGGGTGCTGGTATCAATGCGACATTTATGCTGGACCGCAATCTGCGTTTCACCTCTGGTGCAACCGCTGGCGAAAAAATCAAAATTGACCGCAATAGCATTGGCCCTGCCTTGCAGGCGGGTGTAGATATCAACCTTAAAGATGGCTGGTTATTGAACGCTGATGTGAAATATCTCTGGATTGATACCGACGTTGAAATGAAAAGCGCCACCACCGGCAACCGCTGGGCCAAAATCGACTCCCTGGACGTCAATCCATGGGTAATTAGCCTGGGTATTGGTAAGCGCTTTTAAGCAACAATCGTCAACGCTCTTCCCTGGGGCATTTAACGCGCTCCATTCACCTCTGATGCCACCCCAGTATCAGAGGTTTTTTTATATGCGGAGAGACTTAATTACTGAAAGTTGAAACGCGCAGAAAGACTGGTCAAATTGAGTTGCTCTAGCAGTTGCTGCCCACGCTCACGCGCACTGCGTTTACGCTGGCCAGTATATTTGGCAATGATGAGTTCATTTTTCATCGAGTGCTCCCAGCCCACCAGTTCCGTCACTGTCACCTGGTAGCCATGCGCCTCCAGTTCAAGGCAACGCAACACATTGGTGACCTGGCTGCCAAACTCACGGGTATGGATAGGATGCCGCCACAACTCGCTTAAAAAGGTTTGCGCCAGTGTCTCAGCCTTATGCTGGCGCATCACCTCCGCCACCTCGGCCTGGCAGCAAGGCACCAGTACCATAAACTGCGCCTGTTTTTGCAAACCAAACTGAATCGCATCATCCGTCGCCGTATTGCAGGCATGCAAGGCCGTGACAATATCCACGGTTGCAGGCAGTTGCTGTGACTGCATGGCCTCAGCGACGGTTAAATGCTCAAACTGCATGCGGTCAAACCCACACTCTTGCGCCAGTTGGCGTGATTTCTCTATCAACTCGCCGCGGCTTTCAATGCCAATCACCTGGCCGCCTGCGTGTTGTTTGAGCAAGAGGTCATAGAGGATAAATCCCAGATAAGACTTACCTGCACCATGGTCGACCAGCACAGGCTGTGACTGTTTATCCATCACCGCCTGCATCAGCGGCTCAATGAAATTGACCAGGTGATAGACTTGCTTGAGCTTGCGGCGGCTATCCTGATTCAGCTTGCCATCGCGTGTCAGAATATGCAGCGCCTGCAATAGCGGGAGAGATTGACCGGGCTTCACCTCGGGCGGTAAGTTTGTCTTGACCATGCGTATTGCTGTTTTAAAATACCAATATATCAGTTTAACATGTGCCAGCTTCATCAGGATTGCTTCTGGCAGCCACGCCGGGAGCGATCTCGGGAACTCAAAGGCTGTTTTACGAATCATGTCTATCATGGTGGTCAGTTTTATCCCGTGCGCAAGCCGCACGACCACCGCTGCAGCGACGTTGGTACACGCTGCATCAATTCGCTGTTTCACAGCGCTGTTGTTCAATCGCACCAGGGAGTATGTATGCCAAACAGCTTAGCCACATTGGCTTATTTATATGTAGACAAGACGGTTAAATGCGCGCTATTTCCGCTGACAATGCTTTCCATGCTTGCCACGCCAGTGCTTGCAGATACAATCTGGCTCAAAAATGGCGACAAGATCACAGGCACACTGGGCGTTAAAATATCAAATAAACTCACAGTCAAAACCACTTATGCAGATGAGGTGAAAATCAACTGGAACGATATTCACAGTATCGATGCCGACAAACCTATCCTGATGCAGTTGTCTGATGGCAGTATCGTCAATGGCCGCCTGATTCATACCGATGAAGGCCAGGTGATTCTGGATGAGGAAACCAACACGCCACTGGTGGATACAGAGCTGGACGAAATTCATTACATCAACCCCAGCCGCGACCTGATTGGTGAAGGCTATGTCTGGACTGGCAACCTGAGCCTGGGCGGTGCGTTTAACAATGGCAACAGTACCAACCGCAATATGCAATTTAACGGTGAGTCGGTATTACGTGGCCTGGAAAATCGTTATACGGTACAAGGCTATTACTACTGGGCAGAAGATAACGACGAACAAACGCAGAACAACGCGCGCGTGCGCGGCCAGTATGACCACTTTTTCACCAAAAAATGGTTTAGCTACCTCAACACCATTCAGGAAAAAGACCGTTTCAGGGATATCAAGTTACGAAGTACCTACGGTGTGGGTACCGGTTACCAGATTTTTGAAGGCGAAAAGCTTAACCTGTCAGTGGAAGGTGGTGTGTCGCTGATTAAACAGGACTATTACGAAGAAAGTAATGACAGTCATGCCGCTTTGCGTTGGGCAGTCAATTACAACCAGTATTTATTTGATTCTTTTGTGCAGGCCTTTCATCGCCACGAAGTGTTATACACCGCGAGATCCCCTTCACAAATCCTGGTTTACAGCTCAACCGGCCTGCGCTTTCCGTTTATTTTCGGCTTGAGTGCGTCTACACAATTAGACTACAACTACGATAGCCGCCCGGTAGATGATCGCGTCAAAGGCGATACGCGCGCCCTATTCACACTGGGCTATAGCTGGAAATAACGCTGGCGACGTCTGCAATATTTAAGGAGTTGCCGCTTAAATGTTAAAATGATCGCTGCATTGTTTTAATCCGTCCTGAATTTCATCATAGGCAGCATGGACAAAAACAATATGGGGTACGGCAAGGGACATTGATACCGTATTTTTTGAGTTGAAGATGGAGCAAAAATATGGCGATACAATGGTTTCCGGGACACATGACTTCTGCCCGAAAAAAGGCAGAAGAAACACTGGAACATATCGACGTCGTGATTGAGGTACTGGATGCACGCGTGCCTGCCGCCAGCCACAACCCCATGATTGAGGAAATGCGTAATTTTCGCCAGCGGCCTAACCTGAAAATTCTCAACAAAGCCGATTTGGCCGACCCGCAAGTCACCCAGGCCTGGTTGAATTACTTTAACAAGCAGCCCAATACCAAAGCCGTCGCCTTATCGTGCAAAAAACCTGGTGACGCAAAGAAAATTCCAGGCTTGTGCCGCCAACTGGCATCACATCGTGGCACGCCGCTGAAACCGTTGCGCATGATGATCATGGGCATCCCTAACGTCGGCAAATCCACCCTGATGAACGCCCTGCTTAACCGCCGGGCGGCCAAAGTGGGCGATGAACCGGCGGTGACCAAAAGCCAGCAACGCTTTGATTTAAATGACAGCCAGAACATTACCGACACCCCGGGCATGATGTGGCCAAAAATCGAACATGAGTCAGACGGTTATCTGCTGGCTGCCAGCCACGCCATTGGCCGCAATGCGGTGATCGATGAAGATGTGGCCGAGTTCTTGGGTAATGTGCTATTAAAACAATATCCAGCGCTCATGAATACGCGCTATAAACTGGATGTCATGAAGCTGGATGTGACTGCCATTGATGGCATAGACCTGCTGCAAGCTATCGCCAAACGCCGCACTTACAAACGTAACGATGGTGAGTGGGATATGGAGCGTACCGCCATGGCCTTGCTAACTGACTACCGCAGTGGTGCTATTGGCCGCGTGAGCCTGGAATCACCACAGAGCCGGGCCGAGATGATCGCGCTGGCTGCGGAACAGGCCGCGGCAGCGAAGAAAGCGAAAGAAGACCAGGCAGCGCCTGAGCCAGATACCTTGTAAACTGGCTGTTATCCTCAGGCAATCAGGCTGGCATGCCGTTTGGCTGGCTTGCCGGGCTCTGGTGGTTTATTCAGTAACTGATCAATATTGCTTGCAATGCGATTACGGCCATTCTGCTTGGCTTTGTACAGGTTTTGATCCGCGCCGGCAAACAGACCTTCCAGGCCGTAGCCAACGGTTTCAGAGCTGACTGAACCGACGCTGACGGTACATTTGATTGCCTGCGTGTCGCTACTCATACTCTCCACACCTGCAATACTTACCGGCGTCACTTCAATAATACGGCGGATACGCTCCGCCAAGATCATTGCTTCATGTTCGCCGGTATTGGGCATTAAGATACAAAACTCTTCGCCGCCATAACGGCCAATCACATCGCCGCCACGCAAGGCCGCGCGTATGGTTCCCGCGCAAGCTTTCAGCACCACATCGCCCACCAGGTGCCCATACACGTCATTGACCTTTTTAAAGTAATCCAGGTCGACAATCAGCATCCCCATCGGTAGGCGGATACGCTGCGACACCGCCTGCATACGCGTGGCCGCTTCTTGCAAGCCTCTACGGTTTAATACGCCAGTCAGGCCATCCAGTGTGGCAATCGCCTGCAGCCCCGCCTGCGCCCGCACATGCATCACCAGCAACAGCAAGCTGGTGACTGTCGTCATGGCCAGCATGGCCGCGGTCATCATATAAGCATGCATGCTCCACTGTGAAAACGATTGCAAACTTTCCTGATCGCCCAAGATCACCTTCACCGCCAACAAAGCCAGCATTAAACTCACCAGGGCAAACAAGCTGCAACACAGCCAGAATACGTGTGCAACAAAGTCTTTGCCATGGCCGACCAGGCTGCGACTGCCGTAGCCAAACACCCACATCAACACCAAGAGGTTGCTTAACAATATCCATCTATCCGGCGTATGCATATTCAACATCACCGCATTACACGCGAGCAACGTGGTCACCACCAGCAAGGCCCAATAACGATAGACACGGTAACCTCTGAGCAAACGGATACCGTTAACAAACAGGCTGATACCGAGTGCAATAATGGTGACTGAAGTGGCCACATAAACGTTTTGCGGGCCATGTATCAAAGAGGTTTGTGAAAGAAAATAAATGGCGAGTCCAACACCGAATACCAACAGGCCGCGTACCCAATGCATAATCAGGCTGCGTTGCTGATGGGCGCCAAAAATCAACAAGACCAGAACCAGCGTTAAGGTAAGTCCAATTGATGATAGAATGACACTGTTGAGATCAAACACAGGGGCGGACAAAGTTTGTTTACCTGAAAAACATAATACTATGGTTGAGCGACTATACCCATATAAATGAAGGGGTTAAATAGTCCATACAGGCTAATTCATCTACCGCTTTGTTGTTTACCACAAACCTCTGAAGTCCCATGCAGCATCTTTTAAATCCCCCACAGCGCGAAGCAATTCATTATCTGGATGGCCCCTTATTGGTGTTGGCAGGTGCCGGTAGTGGTAAAACACGCGTGATTACGCAAAAAATTGCCTACCTGATTAACCAGGCCGGCTATAAAGGCAACCAGATTGCCGCCATCACCTTTACCAACAAGGCTGCTCGGGAGATGCAGGAACGCGTCACGCCATTGCTGGAAGGCAAAAGCGGCAAAGGCCTGACGGTGACCACGTTTCACTCGCTGGGGCTGCAAATTTTGCGCCAGGAAGCCGCCCTGCTCGGCTATAAACCGCAATTCTCGATTCTGGATGCCTCAGACAGCTTTAAAATCCTCAGTGATATATTGGCGACGACTGACAAACAATTGCTGCGCAAGACACAATGGCAGATCTCCAGTTGGAAAAACGCCTTTGTGAGCCCGGACCAGGCCAAGTCTTTGGCTGATGAAGAAATGGCGCATGCCGCTGCCCGTGTTTACCAGCTCTACCAGCAAACCTTGCGCGCCTACCAGGCGGTAGACTTTGACGATTTGATTAAAGTGCCGGTGGAACTGTTTGAGCAACACCATGACACCCTGGATAAATGGCAGCGCAAACTGCACTACCTGCTGATTGACGAGTACCAGGATACCAACGCTTGCCAGTACAAACTGATCAAGCAACTCACCGGCCTGCGCGGCCAGTTTACCGCCGTAGGTGATGATGACCAGGCCATTTACGGCTGGCGTGGTGCCGACGTGGAAAACCTGCGTCAGCTCACCACAGACTTTTCAAAACTCAAAGTCATCAAGCTGGAGCAAAACTACCGCTCCACCGTGCGCATTTTGCGCGCTGCCAACCAGGTGATCGCCAATAATCCCAAGCTGTTTGAGAAAAAACTGTGGAGTGAGCTGGGTACCGGCGATCTGCTGCATGTTACCGCCACCCAAAGTGAAGAACACGAAGCCGAAACCGTCGTCATGAAGTTGCAGGCGCACAAATTCGAGCATCGCACGACCTATAAAGATTATGCGATCCTCTACCGCAGCAACCACCAGGCGCGCATTATTGAAAAGTTTTTGCGCAACCACAAAATCCCCTACACCATCTCTGGCGGTTCATCCTTCTTTGACAAAGCTGAAATCAAGGACATCATCAGCTACCTGCGCCTGATCGCTAACGAAGACGATGATCCAGCGTTTATCCGCGCCGCCACCACGCCGAAAAAAGGCATAGGCAACACCACATTAGAACGCCTGGGTGAATATGCCAGCGCACACAAAATGTCACTGTTTGCAGCGGCCTTTGAGGGCGGCTTCCAGCACGACGTCGGCGCCAAGCAGCTCGAAGACCTGCTCACCTTCTGCCGCTATATCCAGACATTGCAGGGCCGCGCCGTTAAGGACCCAGCCAACGAAGTACTCAGTGACCTGCTGACCGCTATTCAATACGAAACCTATTTGTATGATGGCGAAGAAGCACGCGCTGCCGAAACACGCTGGGGCAATGTCATGGAATTTGTCGCCTGGCTCAGCAAAAAAGGCGAAGGCTCTACCGAATACGGCAATGAATCCGACGGCAAAAACCTGCTCGAACTAACGCAACTGGTCTCGCTCATCACTATGCTAGAGGGTCGCGAAGACAGCGAGCCAGATGCCGTCAAACTCTCCACCCTGCACGCCTCCAAAGGCCTGGAGTACGGCCACGTCTTTTTAATCGGCTGTGAAGAAGGCATTTTGCCGCACACCAACTCTATCGATGCCGACCAGATTGAAGAAGAACGCCGCCTGATGTATGTAGGCATCACCCGCGCGCAAAAATCACTCAATATCACCTGGTGCAAAAAGCGCAAACGCGGCGGCGAAATGCAAGCCTGCGAACCGAGTCGGTTTATCGGTGAGTTACCAAAAGACGATGTCAAACACTTTGGCAACCCGTTTAACGGGCCGGATCAAGTGCTGAGCAAAGACTATGGCAAGAGCAAGATGGCTAATATTAAGGCGATGTTGGCAAGCAAGCCGACGTCAAACTCCGGCGAGCCAAACGTAAGCTGAATATTGCCCATGCTATAATCCAAACACTTTTTAACTCAGCAATTCAAAATATGTCACAAAAAGTCGCTTTAATTACTGGCATCACTGGCCAAGACGGCGCTTACCTCGCCGAGCTTTTACTGAATAAAGGCTATATAGTGCATGGTGTTAAGCGCAGATCCTCATTGTTTAATACAGACAGGATCGACCATCTTTATCAAGACCCGCATATAGAGCATCAAAACCTGATTCTTCATTACGGCGACCTCACCGACTCGACCAACCTGATTAGAATCATTCAACAGGTTCAGCCAGATGAAATCTACAATCTAGCAGCGATGAGTCACGTGGCAGTGAGCTTTGAAACACCAGAATACACAGCCAATGCCGATGGCATTGGTACATTGCGCATTCTTGAGGCAATACGCATTCTTGGCCTAGAGAAAAAAACCCGTTTTTACCAAGCATCGACTTCTGAGTTATATGGTTTGGTTCAAGAAACGCCTCAAAAAGAGACCACCCCATTTTACCCACGCAGTCCTTATGCTGTGGCTAAAATGTACGCTTACTGGATTACTGTCAACTACCGCGAAGCGTATGGCATTTACGCGTGCAATGGCATTCTGTTTAACCATGAAAGCCCCATCCGCGGCGAAACATTTGTTACGCGAAAAATTACGCGCGCACTTGCCAGAATCAAACTGAACCTGCAAGACTGCCTGTATCTCGGCAATCTGGACTCCTTACGCGACTGGGGCCATGCTAAAGATTATGTTGAAATGCAGTGGCTGATGTTACAGCAAGAGCAAGCTGAAGACTTTGTCATCGCCACCGGCAAACAATACAGTGTGCGTGACTTTGTGAATGCCGCCGCACTGGAGTTAGGCATCACCGTCACTTGGCAAGGCCACGGTGTAGAGGAAAAAGGTTTCTGGGATGACAAATGTATTGTGCAAGTCGATCCACGCTACTTCAGACCCACTGAGGTAGACACTCTATTGGGTGACCCTACTAAAGCTAAAGAAAAATTGGGCTGGGTGCCAAAAACCAGCTTTGAAGACTTGGTCTCTGAAATGGTGCGCGAAGATTACAAATCCGCGCAGCGAGATGAATTAATCAAGCAGCATGGCTATCAAGCCATGGATTACCACGAGTAAAGCATGGAAAAAAACGCAAAAATTTACGTTGCTGGCCATCGTGGACTGGTTGGCTCAGCCATCGTAAAAACCTTGCTAGCGCAAGGGTATGCAAATTTGGTGACGCGAACACACGCCGAGCTAGATCTGATGTCACAAACAGCTGTCGCTGACTTCTTCTCAGAAGAAAAGCCTGAGTACGTTTTTTTAGCTGCCGCGAAAGTGGGTGGCATTCATGCCAATAACACCTACCCGGCTCAATTTATTCATGAGAATCTGGCTATCCAGACTAACGCGATTCATCAATCGTATGTGCATGGCATCAAGCGCTTACTCTTTCTCGGCTCAAGCTGTATTTATCCTAAATTCGCGCCGCAACCAATGAAAGAAGAGCATCTGCTCACCGGGCCACTTGAACCAACCAACCGCTCTTATGCGCTCGCTAAAATTGCTGGCATAGAAATGTGCTGGAGCTATAACAGGCAGTACGGCACGCAGTTTTTGGCCGCAATGCCTACAAATCTGTATGGCCCAGGCGATAACTATCACCCGGAAAACAGTCACGTTATTCCAGCCCTGATTAGAAAGTTTCATGAAGCCAAAGTTAACAAGCAGCCTCAAGTAACAGTTTGGGGCACCGGCACACCAAAGCGTGAATTTCTGTACAACCAAGACATGGCAGATGCGTGCGTATTCTTAATGGGTTTAGAAAGTAACCAATTTCAGGCACTCTTAGGGAGTGATGAATCGGTTAGTGGAAAGTTTCAGCCACCACTTGTGAATGTTGGATATGGCAGTGACATTACAATCAAAGAACTGGCAGAAACTGTCCAAAAAGTGACCGGATATCAAGGTAATATTCAATTTGATATCTCCAAGCCCGATGGAACACCTCGCAAGCTGATGGACTCTACCATTCTTCATCAAGCTGGTTGGCACCCAAAAGTCTCCATTGAAATCGGATTAGAAATTGCCTATCAGGATTTCTTAAAGCAAATATAATCACTTGATATTAGCTGTTTCAAAAAACTCAGTTACAGGATTGCGGTATGTCACACTTCACAATACTTAATTTACCTACATTCTCAGACGCACGTGGTTCACTGACCGTGCTAGAGAAATCCCTACCATTTCCAGTTGTTCGCACTTACTGGATCTATGGGGCTGATGGGCAAACACGTGGCGGCCATAGACATACCAGCACCAGACAGGCGCTCATTGCATTACACGGCAACATTGCCATTTACATGAACGATGGCATTTCAGAAGAAACCATCACGCTCAACTCGCCTGCACAATGCCTGCTGGTTGAGCCTAAAGACTGGCATACCATGACTTTCGGGGAAAACAGTGTGTTATTTGTCATGGCATCACATGTTTATGACAGAAGCGAATATATCGATACGCCTTACGAGCTCTCAAGCAAATGATTGAATACGAAAGCCTTGCCAACTCCAATCAGCAATTCATGCGTGAATTGGAAACTGCGGCTACCAACGTCATCCGCTCAGGCTGGTATGTTTTAGGCCACGAAGTCAACGAGTTCGAAAAAGAGTTTGCAGAATGGGTAGGCGCACGCCACTGCATTGGTGTGGCCAATGGCTTGGATGCATTAATTTTATCGCTAGAAGCATTGATGCTTCCTAGAAACAGTGAAGTATTAGTGGCTTCAAACACGTATATCGCTACGATTCTGGCGATTATTCGTGCAGGATATAAGCCTGTTCTAATAGAGCCCGATCCGGAAACCTTTAATATCGACCCGCTAAAAATTCGATTAGCGATTACAACCACCACACGTGCGATTTGTGTGACGCATTTATTTGGTAAAGCCTGTCGCATGGATGAGATATGCACCATTGCCAATGAGTGTGGCTTAAAAGTAATCGAAGACTGCGCACAATCTCACGGCGCAAAACTCGCCAATCGCATGACAGGCACATTTGGCGATGCTGGCTGCTTCAGCTTTTACCCAACCAAGAACCTTGGCGCAATTGGTGACGCAGGCGCAGTGGTCACAGACGATGACGAAATCGCTGATCGGCTTCGCCATCTGCGTAACTACGGTTCCAAACAAAAGTATGTCAATAAATATATTGGCGTTAACTCCAGGCTAGATGAAATGCAAGCCGCCCTGCTCAGAGTGAAACTGAGACACCTTGATGCTATGACTGAGCACAAACGCAGTTTGGCAGCGGTCTATTTTAAAAACTTACCCGACTGGTTATCCCTGCCTCGTCAGAAACCTGACGAACATGATGTGTTTCATATTTTTGGCATTCGAGTTCAAGAAAGAGATCGATTAAAGTCTTGGTTACTTGAGCAAGGTGTGAAAACAGAAATTCACTACCCTATTCCGCCACATAAACAGGAAGCTATGCAAGGAATATTGCAAGGAGAATATCCTATTGCGGATAAGCTGCATGCAACCGAATTAAGTCTTCCGATTTCCGTGGGTCATCGCGTCAAAGATGTACAATTGGTGACCGAAATTATCAAACAATTCAAGATTTAGCCAATGCTGACAAACTCAACAATTCTTATCACCGGTGGAACAGGTTCTTTTGGTAACACTTTTGTACCTATGACACTCAAAAAATACAACCCAAAGAAAGTGATCATTTTCTCTCGTGATGAAATGAAGCAATGGGAGATGGCTAAAAAATTCCAAGGTGATAAACGTGTCAGATTTTTCATTGGCGATGTACGCGACAAAGACCGTTTATACCGCGCACTCGATGGCGTCGACTATGTTGTGCATGCCGCAGCAACAAAAATCGTACCGACAGCGGAATACAACCCGTTTGAATGCGTGAAAACGAATATCACAGGAGCAATGAATTTAATTGATGCCTGCATTGATAAAGGCATTAAGCGTGTAGTTGCCCTATCTACAGACAAAGCAAGCAGTCCTATCAATTTGTATGGCGCTACGAAACTAACATCAGACAAACTGTTTGTTGCCGGGAATGCATACTCAGGTGAGCATGGCACGCGATTTTCCGTGGTGAGATATGGCAATGTCATGGGATCGCGTGGCTCAGTCATCCCGTTCTTTTTATCTATTCGTGATAAAGGTAGCTTGCCTATTACAGACCCAAGAATGACCAGATTTATGATTTCTCTCGAACAAGGTGTCGAGCTCGTCTGGCATGCGTTCGACGACATGGTAGGTGGCGAAATATATGTCAAAAAAATACCTTCAATGAAGGTCACAGACTTGGCTAGAGTAATCGCACCGGAATGCAAGCAAGAGGTTGTAGGAATCCGACCTGGTGAAAAGCTCCATGAGCAAATGATTGGTGCGGAAGATGCATATTACACCTATGAATATGACGAGCATTATAAAATTTTGCCAGCCATTAACGATTGGTATAACTGCAAGGAACGTATCAAAAACGGCAAAAAAGTGACAGAAGGCTTTACGTACGCTAGCGACAACAACTCAGAATGGATGACAGATAGCGATCTAAGTACCTGGATTGTAGCTAATCAAGAAAAAATCGGGACAATCTAAAGTCATGATTCCATACGGCCGCCAAGAGATTACATCTGTAGATATAGAGTCAGTAATCACAGCTCTAAAATCTGATTTTTTAACACAAGGACCAGCAGTACCAAAATTTGAAGCAACCGTTGCATCTCATGTAGGCGTAGCCCATGCGGTTGCTGTGAACAGTGCGACATCCGCACTGCATATCGCTTGCCTTGCTTTAGGCTTAGGTTCCGGAGATATATTATGGACAACTCCAATTACCTTTGTCGCATCTGCCAATTGTGCATTGTATTGTGGCGCATCTGTAGACTTTGTGGATATCGATCCGAAAACATACAACATAAGCATTCAAGCCTTAGAAGAAAAGCTAGTTGATGCTGAACGCAACGGCAAACTACCAAAAATTGTAGTCGCAGTGCATTTGTGCGGACAACCATGTGAAATGGATGAGATTGGTCGCTTATCAAAACTGTATGGCTTTAAAATTATAGAAGACGCATCTCACGCGATAGGTGGTAAATATAAAGGCGAGTTCATTGGCAATTGCCGCTATAGCGACATCACTGTTTTCAGCTTTCACCCAGTTAAAATTATTACAACTGCCGAAGGCGGTATGGCACTGACAAACAGTGATTATTTAGCCGAAAGAATGCAACTCCTACGCAGCCATGGTATCACTCGTGATAGCAACAAAATGACACATGCGGCTGATGGACCATGGTATTACCAGCAAATAGAACTTGGTTACAATTACAGAATGACAGATATTCAAGCTGCGCTTGGCGTAAGCCAAATGACCAGGCTGGATCAATATGTTGCTACTCGACACTCCTTGGTTGATAGATACAATCAAGAATTGGAAAGTTTCCCAGTTACGAGACCTTGGCAGCATTCGGATAGTTACTCAGCATTTCATCTGTATGTAATTCGGTTAAACTCTAAGGATATTCACAAAAGCCATCTGGATGTGTTCAATGACCTCAGGAGCTCGAATATTGGCGTGAACCTGCATTACATTCCCGTACATACTCAACCCTATTATCAAAAATTAGGATTTAAGCTAGGGGAGTTTCCTGAGGCTGAAAAATACTACAGTGAGGCTATCAGCTTGCCCTTGTATGCAACATTAAGCGAAGAAAGTCAAACTACCGTCATCAAGTCGTTAAAAAGTGCATTAGCATGAATATTGCTATCATTCCAGCAAGAGGCGGAAGTAAAAGAATTCCAAGAAAAAATATCAAGGACTTTAATGGTAAACCAATGATAGCTTGGTCAATAGAGACAGCGCTAACTAGCGGTTGTTTTGATGAGGTTATTGTATCGACAGATGATGATGAAATTTCCAAAATAGCAACTCAATGGGGAGCACGTGTACCTTTTAAAAGACCAGCTCATCTCTCAGGCGACACAATTGGAACTATGCCTGTAATTAAGCATGCACTTGAATGGTTTGACTCCCAAGGCGACTCACCAGAGCACGTATGTTGCATTTACCCAACAGCACCGATGCTTCCTCCTTCTGTATTAGTTGATGCTTATCATCGATTGGTTGAATCTGGTAGCAAGTTTTGTTTTGGGGTTTCACATTATGGCCACCCCATTCAGCGTGCTTTGCGCATGGACGCATCAGGACAATTAAGTATGTTTTCACCAGAGCATGCCTTAACGCGCTCACAGGACTTAGAAGCAGCATTTCATGATGCTGGACAGTTTTGCTGGGGAACACGTGCAGCATTTTTGGATGGTCGCTCGCCGCTTACTCAAGACTCTGTAGCTGTATTGCTCCCAAGATATAGAGCTGTTGATATTGATACACTAGAAGACTGGGAGCTTGCTGAGTCACTGTATGCTGCTCTGACATTGAGGGCGTAATAGTGCATGTTGTTTTTCGTACGGATGCATCAGAGACAATTGGATCAGGACATCTCATGCGCTGTTTGTTGTTGGCAGATGCTATTGTACAGAGTGGAGGAAAATGTAGCTTTATTATCCGCAATCGCAACATAGTTACTGATCGACTTTTAAAAAACTGTTCACATGATGTATTTTTCCTAAATTTACTAGAGGTAGTTAATCAAGTAGAGGATGCTCTGCAATCCATCAAATGCATGAAAAATATATTGCCATCGGTGGACTGGGTTGTTGTAGATCATTACGGCATAGATGCTAAATGGGAAGCATTAATCAGAGTTAGGACTAAACACATATTAGTCATAGATGACTTAGCTAATCGCTTTCACGAATGTGATGTACTTGTTGACCCTGGTTATGGGCGTAAATCATTAGATTATAATTGTTTACTATCTCCACAGACCCTACAACTTCTAGGGCCCAAGTATGCAATATTGCATCCATCGTTTGCACTCTCTCATGCTAGCGCCCCATTGTGGCCTGAATTGCGCCGTGTACATATATTCTTTGGCGGTGGAACTTCAGCTAAATGGCTTGGCTCCTGTATTGAGTCGATTATGGAAGTAGAACATGACATAGAAATACTTGCGCTAGGATTTTGTGACGAGCAAGTTATGGCAAACCTTCAAAAGAAAATTGGAGGTAAATTGGAATGGAGCCGCTATGAAATGGAAATGGTTAAGCATTATGCAAGATGTAGTCTAGCCGTCGGATCACCAGGAACTGCGACTTGGGAACGAGCGTGCATGGGCATCCCATCTGCTGTAGTAGCCACGGCGGAAAATCAAATTCCAATTCTCAAAAAACTTGATCAGTTAGGCTTATGTCGCTACCTTGGCCCAGCGTCAGAATTACAGACGACAGAACTAAGAGAAAACCTGAGAGCCTTTTTTCAGGATGATATATCTCGCTCACATATGAGGGCAACAGGTCTAGCAGCTGTAGATGGCAAAGGTACCGAACGCATCTTGCGTAATTTACTAGAAAAGAGTCAGAGTGATGCGTAAACAATTGACGTTGGAACATGAAGAAGTACTTATTACATATGAGGCTAAGCATGATAAGAAAACTGTAGATTGGCTCAACTCACCAGAACTAAAGTCGACATTTGGGCTGAATTACCCAATCGACGAATCGTCTCATCGAACTTGGATTGAAACCAATCAAAATGTCCTTATTTGGGCAATTGTTAGTCCTACTGGGGAGCATGTAGGCAATGTTTTATTAACAGTAACTGAGCGACATCGCTCTGGTTATTTTCAAATCTACATAGGAGAACCAAGCGCTCGTGGTCAAGGCCTAGGCGAAAAGGCACTAAAAATCACATTAAGCCGTGCCTTTAATCAGCTTGGACTACATCGTATTTGGCTACATAGCTTTGAAAAAAACATGATTGCAGAGAGGCTTTATGTGAAACAGGGATTCACTTTAGAAGGAACGGAAAGAGACGCACTTTTCCATGATGGCTCATATATAAGTCAACGCCGCTGGTCATTACTCAAATACGAGTGGCATGAATACAATGACATAGAGGACCTATAATGAGGTGTGCCATCATGCAGCCGACTTATTTTCCTTGGGCCGGTTATCTTAATTTAATGCAACAAGTAGACTGCTTTGTTTATCTTGATGATGCTCAATTTGAAAGATCATCCTGGCATAACCGTAATAGAATTTTACTTAACGGACTCCCCAACTGGCTGACTGTTCCGGTGCTTAGAGGTCACCTAGGCGCCTCAATACAAGAGGTGGAGGTTGATGACTCAGCTCCATGGCGTCGCAAGCACTTAACGATGTTATCAAATGCGTATGCACGCCATGGGAGTGTGCAAGAGATGTTAGAAGCGACTGAGCCGTTATCGACAACATCAATAACACACCTGTCCAACTTGAATATCACCTTACTCGAGGTACTGCGTAGTAAATTAGGCATCAACACTCCAGTTATCAAAAGTAGTAGTCTTGATATACCGGGGATGCGCACACAGCGTTTAATTGACATCTTAACAAAACTCGGGGCAACTGATTATGTTACTCCTCCAGGTGCCTTGCAGTACCTACAAGAGGACAAATTTGCTGACTCCTGCTCCGTTCATCTGTGGGTGCACGATTTTCAAGCCACCGAATACCAACAGCGAAGTGTGCAGCCCTTTGTCAGCCACCTATCAATATTAGATGTCGTGGCAAATCTTGGCTGGGCTGGCACGAGAAATTACATTAGACCACAATCAAAAACTGTGCGCATTTATTAGGAGAGACAATGGCTAACACTTCACAATTCTGGCTAGAAGAGCATCCAGACTTCGGTTTTTTTCAAGTCAGACCAACTCCTTCAGCAGATGAAATTACACGCTTCTACGCTGAAGAGTTTTATAGCACAAAATACAAAGCATTTAACAATTCAGCCTTAGAGGTTCAGGAAGCTGACCGTGAATTCCACGATGCTAACCGAGAGGATATGGCGAATAAAATAGAATTGCTATTAGGAAAAAGCTTAAAAGATATAAGTATTTTAGATGTTGGCTGTGGTTGGGGGCAAACTATGCAATATCTGGCCGCTAAAGGCGCAACCTGCTCAGGATTCGACCCAGCGCCAGAAGCGGTAGCCCATGTTAAGTCATGTGGACTTGAATGCATACAAGCGAGCATGGAGCGAATGGATGTCTTCACAGGACGCCGCTTCGACGTTGTAATGCTGATGAACGTTCTAGAACATCTATCTGATCCAGTTATGGTTATTAATGATATTTCACAAAATGTCTTAAAAGATGGCGGCGTGTTGATTGTGGAAGTACCTAACGAGTTCAATGCATTTCAAATGGCAGGAAAGGAACTACATAACCTTTCGGAGTGGTGGGTAGCCCCTCCAGCCCACTTGAATTACTTTAGCCCGTCAACTCTAAAGCGATTGCTAATTGCTTTAGGATTTACGGTTTCAGATTTAGTATCAAGCTTCCCTATTGAAATGTTTCTATTAATGGGAGAAAACTATGTTGGAAATAGAGACCTCGGACGTCATTGCCACGAGCAACGCATGGCTTTTGAAATGAACTTACGTCGCCTTGGTCGCGCAGATGTGTTGAATACGTTTTATCAGGCGCTGGCCAGCGTGAATCTCGGGCGACAGGTAATTGCTTATGCGCAGAAAGGTGAAAAGAAAGCATGAGATTCACTAACATCGGTGGTGCAACTGCCATTCTTGAACACAAAGGGAAACGTATACTGTTCGACCCGTGGCTGGACGATGGTATATTCCATGGCTCATGGTTCCATTGGCCACCGACAGCCGCCACCATTGAAGAGTTGGGGCGATTTGACTACGTGTACATATCACACATCCATGAAGATCACTGCTCTATAGGGACGATCCAACATATCAATAGAGATGCTGAAATAATCATCATGGATAGACAACCCAACTTTGTAGCCCAGTTTTTGCGCGCAAATGACCTAAACTTTTCAAAAGTGCATTTAGTCCCCCCCCAAAAAGGACTAAGGCTTACCGATGATTTATTCATAGACATGATTGAAGCAGATAAAGCCAACGAAATGGCATATATTATCGACTCGTCACTTGTTATTTGCTGGGATGGATTCACCATATTCAATGCGAATGACTGTCAACCACATGCCGAAGGAGTTACATATCTCAAACAGCACTACCCTCAAATTGACTTAGCTCTTTTACCTTACTCCGGTGGATCTGGATACCCTAGTTGCTATACCAACCTCACCGAGCAACAGAAACTAGCAGAGAAGAACCGGATACTAAATCAACGAATTGCTGGTTTTGTTGCTAACACAAGGGATATAAATCCCAAATATGTTGTGCCTTTTGCAGACCAATACGTGGTAGGAGGCAGGCGTGCAAATCTAAACCGCCATATTTCCCATGGCAGTTGCCCTGCAGTAGTTGAGTCTTTAGTTCGAGAGGCTGGCCTTGAAAGTCAACTACTGTTACTGAACTCTGGTCAGACATTTGATCTTGAGACTTTGAAAAAGTTACCTGATAGCCCTTATCAGGTATTTTCTGAAGAAGATCGAGATGAATACATTGCAGATCATCTGTCTGAAAAAACTTATGATCATGAGCGTGTAAAGTTCTCTAGATCTGTACCTATTGACCGCCTGATTAAGTATGCAAGACAGCGTTTATGGGAAATTCAAGGGCGTCGTCAGGCATATCCAGAGAATAAGCTAGTGATCGATTTTGATGAAAGTCGAAGAAGGTTTTTAATTCATTTTCAGCTTGAAAACGTTGAGGAAGTAGATTTTGATAGCAAAATCAGCGAACCCTATTTACGTATCTCTGGTTCAGACACCTTATTAAGTATGATTCTTATTGGACATATCTCATGGAATATCGCTGACGCTGCATTATTTCTTGATTACGAGCGAAAACCTAACGTATATGACCCTTCAATCTACGTACTATTAAACTTTCTAAGGCTGTAATAATCGTGAAAACTCACACTATTGAAATTTGTGACCGTCGGATAGGGCATGATGCTCCTCCATTCATAATTGCTGAAATGTCAGGCAATCACAATCACTCTCTAGAGCGTGCAATTGCTATCGTCGAGTCTGCCGCTAAATCTGGTGCTCACGGCCTCAAAATTCAGACGTATACCCCAGACACCATGACCTTGGATCTAAATGAAAATGAATTTTATATTGGCGATCCAGATAACCCATGGAGCGGTACGTCACTTTATAAACTTTATGCCGAAGCATATACACCATGGGAGTGGCATAAACCCATTTTTGATCGGGCTGCCGAATTAGGATTAATTGCGTTTAGTACACCGTTTGATTATACATCCGTTGACTTCTTAGAGTCTCTGAACGTACCTTGCTACAAGATTGCCTCTTTCGAAAATACCGACTTACCTCTTATTCGTAGAGTTGCATCTACTGGCAAACCTTTGATTATATCTACCGGCATGGCGAGTCTGTCCGAGCTGGATGAAACAGTTAGAGCAGCACGTGAAGCTGGTTGTAAAGATCTGATTTTACTGAAGTGTACTAGTACATATCCAGCTAGCCCAGAAAACACAAACATACTCACAATTCCACACATGAAGCAATTGTTCAATTGCGAAGTTGGACTATCAGACCACACGATGGGAATTGGCGTTTCAGTAGCCAGCGTTGCTCTAGGCGCAACAGTAATTGAAAAGCATTTTACCCTATCCAGGGCAGATGGGGGAGTTGATAGTGCTTTTTCAATGGAGCCAGCCGAGATGTCTGCACTAGTCACTGAAACAGAGCGTGCTTGGCACGCTCTAGGAAAAATCAACTATGGGCCTACTGAAGCGGAAGGAAAGTCCTTGCAGTATCGGAGATCTTTATACGTCACAAATGATTTAAAGGCAGGAGATGTTTTAACCACTACGAATGTTCGAGCGATTCGTCCGGGATTAGGCTTACCAACCAAATACCTAGAAACATTGCTCGGGAAGAAAGTTAATCAGCCGATACCAAGAGGGACTGCACTTAATTGGGATATGATTGGCTAGATTAGAACGAAATGTACTACTTATCGTCAATGCTTTTAAAATGAATATGTTTCTGAACAGAATATTTGTACAACTAAAGAAAAACTACTGCCTGACAGCAGCGCAAACAAAACTCAGGGAAATGTTAAGTAAAGTGGTGGGTAAAGGCGACGTGTCTGAAAACTCTAAAATCATTACAATTCAATGCCTTGAGGACTATTATTTTTTTAGTTTATTTTGCGCGCTAGCCACCACTCTAAAAACGCAAGGAAATGTATCTTTTGAGCAATATGTAGTCCGCAGCTTAAACGTTGGATCATCTCAATCAATTGCCAATTGGTTAAAGTCATATCTTTTATCGAACAGATTGACTGACAAAAAGTGGATTAGCTTATACAGTTTGTTCTGTAATAAGATTGCATTCAGGGCTACCAGCCCACTGGGATACATATCTGACATAAAGTTGCTGTTTATTTCAGTGAAAATTTGGCGCAACCTTTCCTCTAAAAGTGATGTTTTAAAGCTTAGCTGGCAAGATGTATTGCTCGGAGATCTTATCTACGATAGTTATCTGCGCTTCAAGCCTGCGCCAACTGTACATATTCGTAATTTTTATATGCTTACAGTCATTTGGCAGGCACTTAGAACTTTCAAGAGCGCTAAAAGATACTTTTCAAAAACAAAGCCCTCAGCATATTTCACCTCATATACCACCTATATTCAGCATGGTATTCCTGTTCGTGTCGCACTATATCTGGGTATCCCTGTATATTCATTTAGTAACTTTCAAACAGTTGCCAAGAGGCTTAAATTAGATGACACGAAACAGACAGCAAGTTGTAATACTTACTTTTCAGATTTCCAGAGCTTAGATGACAAAGACTCCAAATTACTAGCTGCAGAAAAGCAATTACAATTTAGAATTGATGGTGGGATAGACACTGCAACAGCTTACATGGCTAAATCTGCCTATCATGCTAATGTCCATACGATTCCTAACGTTACCAATGCCGCTGTTATCTTTTTGCATGATTTTTACGACAGCCCACATATTTACTCATGGTCACTATTCCCAGACTTTTATGACTGGATCTGTTTTACTATCGAAACACTAACTAAAAGTAAGATACCATTTTTTATTAAACCTCATCCCAACCAGATAGACTTAAGCTCTGAAGTAATTAGTCAGTTACAAGCCCAATATCCAGGCTTACGGTGGTTACCGATTACAGCTACGAACAAAAGACTAGTTGATGCAGGTATAACTTGCGCTATCACAGTATATGGAACAGTAGCTCATGAAATGGCATTTCTTGGGATACCTGTAATTACTTGCGGTGATAACCCTCATATCAGCTTCGATTTTTGCAAAAATGCCACCACACACGAAGAGTATCAAGCGTATTTGGTAAGCGCTGATAAACTACAGTTTGACGCTCATCAAATGAGAGCGCAAAGCTTAATGTTTTACTATATGCACAACATGCATAGAGATCCGAGCGAAAGCTTAGTGATGAACGTGACTCAGAAACTATTCAAACTATCACAAACTGTAGAGTCTGGAGAAGAGGATACTAGTCATTTATTCGATACAATAGTAGGCTTAATGGAAATGAGTGAGTTCAAAACACTTTGCAGTGAGCGGTTTGGACGACATCTAGTCTAAAAATATCCCTTTGAGCAAAGTGAGCACATATTGATCAATTTAAAAAGATATATATTAACGTTAATCCATACCATCAAACTGGTTGTGGGTATAGGTATATACAATTTTACTAAAAAGACTCCTGAGTATGCCTATCAAAGTATGATTTTTCTTTTTTGCCGCAGCAAGGGGCGCTCCAATGACTTACTCAGTTGGATGATAAAAACAAAAAACGGGAAATACAATTTTGCTTCCTCAGACAGGATACTTGGGAGTTTATCTATAACTCATCGAAAAAAAATTAATACAGCTCTTCTTGAACATGGTTATTATATTTTCGATTCCAGACTACCTGACGATATCTGTGACCGATTGCTAGACTATTCGCTCACGCAACCCTGTTATATGCGCTGTATGGATGATGGTAGTTTTTCAGCACCAATTAGAACCGCTTACCATAGAGATAATCCTCAAGCTGTTCGGTATGACTTCGAAACACAAGATCTCTTAAAAAACGAAGATATTCAATCCATTATGGCCGATGAAGGATTTGCTACAGTTGCGCAAGATTACCTTGGTTCAAAACCAATAATAGATATTGTGACAATGTGGTGGCATACCCGATTTTCAGATAAACCAGATATGGCGGCCGCTCAATATTTTCACTTCGACATGGACAGGCCTAAATGGCTGAAATTTTTTATATACCTTACCGATGTCGATACTGATAACGGACCACATACATTTGTGGCCGGAACTCATAAAGCGGGTGCGATCCCTGCCAAGTTACTGAATAAGGGCTACGCTCGCCTCAATGATAGTGAAGTTCATGATGAATTTGATAACAGTCAATTTATCGAATTCAATGCTCCCCGAGGTACAATTATCGCAGAAGATACGCGAGGGCTACACAAAGGGAAGCATGTTGAGAATGGTGATAGATTGATTTTTCAAATTGAATACTGCAACTCACTTTTTGGTGGCGCTTATCAAAAAACAACCTGTGATGCACCAAAAACCACGAAATTGAATGAAATGTTTAAAAAATATAAGGCCATCTACAAGCTTTACCTATAACTAACCTAAAACTCAAATGCAATGAAGCTTGCTTTAAGACTCCTTCAAAAACTGCTAAGAATCAGCGTCTTTAAATACATATATTTAAAGATTAACTTCCCAAAGTTAGCCGTACATCTAAAATCTAATTTTAATATTTCAGGTGAATTAACCTATGGTTCTAATTGCTCCATTGCAGAAGGAGCAAACTTAATCATTCCCAATGACACCAAATTAAAACTGGGCGACCACTGTTATATAGGAAGATTTTCTGAATTAGGGCCAAGCAAGCTTATTAGCATAGGCAGTGATTCATCCATTCAAGACAGATGCATAATTCTCGGTGATGTGACAATTGGACGTTACTGCTTATTTGCACCCAATGTATATATATCATCTGGTAAACACCATTTCGATCTGTATCCATGGTTAACCATTAAAGACCAAGATAGTAAACAGACCAAGGATAATAAATCGCACACAGTTACTATAGAGGATGACTGCTGGATAGGCATTAACTCGGTCATCATGGCAGGCGTAAAAATTCACAAAGGGGCAGTGGTTGGGGCAAACTCTGTTGTCACTAGGGATGTGGCGCCTTATACAGTAGTAGCAGGTTCCCCGGCTAAGTTGATCAGAAACAGATTGGAATTTACCCCTCCCACTGAAATTACTTACAGCAATCCTGAACACCTGCCGTACTTCTACAGTGGCTTTGAAGTATCGCAAGCAGAGCTCACAAGAAACAAAGAATATATGGGATTAATTGCCACGAATCAATTCGTTATATGTTTAGATGCAACTCAAGGACAATTCATTCATTTAAAAGTTAGAGCGGCCGGACTCGATAGTTTGGAATTAACACACGCATCTCAAACGCAAAAAATTTACGCGTATGTGAGTGAAATCCAGTTTCATATTGCTTCTGAAAACAACATGTTCCTCTTTATGACTGAACCACAACAGAATAACAAAGTACAACTTATTGTAGAGAAAGCCTGGATTCAGTGAAGCACCTAAGTTACATCTTCAACCNNTAAAGAAAATCGATTACTTTATTTAAGTATTGTCATTTCGCTGTTATCAGTTGTTATTGAACTAATAGCATTAAGCAGTCTTTTACCTCTTCTTGAAATCGTTTCGAAAAATCATGTTGCCACTGAGGGTATGATCATTGATGCTTTCAGCTATTTCAAAGTCGAAGTAAATGCAGCAAATCTTCTTAAAGCCTTTACTGCTTTACTTTTGGCGCGAATCATTACACAGTTTATATCGCAAAACCTATCGTTGTATTTAGGCCGAAAAGTAATGGCACAACTTGCCTCAGGGGCATTTCATAAAATAATGAATTATCTTTCATTAGAAG
>NZ_DKJH01000021.1:0-702 GCF_002454655.1 Methylophilus sp. UBA6697 | reverse complement strand
CATAGGTTTTTTTATAAATTTGGCTGGCGATGAGGCCTTTCGGGCAAGCACAATTATCATTTCCATTACACAAATCCTTAGTACTTTTTTTCTAAGCTTACTTTACTTCCTAGCAATCGTTAACTACTCACTAAACTTAAGTCTTTCAGTCATTGGCTTCATGTGCTTAGTTGCAGTATTTCTAAGATCAGTTTTCAAGCTAATGCACAAATATGGCGAAAAGCAAATTGAAGAATCAAGATCTGCGACTTCTACGTTCTTGGACTCACTAAACAATATAAAGGCTATTCGAGCATTGTTAGCTGGAAATTATGCAACAACACTTTACAAACAAAAGATCTTCAATTACTCAAGAACATTATTCTTAGTGGATCAAGCCGCACTACTCACTCGGACCACGCCAATAATTATTCTGTTACTTTTACTCGGCTCTTATCAGGCAATATTTAAGCCCTCTCTTAACAATGAAGATATTTCATTCATCGTAACCATTATTGTTTACATGATGAGACTCTTTCCGACTGTCGGCCAGTGTTTAAACTTATTAATGAGATTAATTACAGACTCAAAAATTGGAAAAGATATTACTGAAATTATCGGCATACCTGAAGATAAGAGTATAGCTACTTCTCAATTGAGAGATCCTATTAAGAAAATTGAGTTTAAAAAAATTCATTTTTCTTATAGCAAGAAACCTGAACG